>JAQZBD010000077.1 GCA_029239235.1 Herbinix sp. | reverse complement strand
GGTATATTGGCTTCACTTTGCAGACGTTTCAGGAATTCATTAGACTCTTCTAATACCGTGATATCCGCACCGGTACTGGTATCATAGATCTCATCAAAGCCCATACGACGTAGAGCTGCTACGATTTTGCCCATGGCATTATCTTCTGATTTCATGCCCATCTTCTTGCCTAGACCTACACGTACTGCAGGAGCAATCTGAACCGTCACTTTTATATTTGCATTATCAAGTGCTTCCCATACCTTCTGGGTATTATTCTTAACTACAATAGCACCGGTTGGGCATACTGCTGCACATTGTCCGCAGCCAACACAGTTTGACTCTGCAATCGGAATCTCGAAGGCTGTACTGATGGTCATCTTGGAACCACGATGTGCGAAGTCAATAGCGCCTACATTTTGAATCTCATTACACATTCTCACACAGTCACCACAGAGGATACATTTATTTGCATCTCTTGTGATACATACGGAAGAGTCATCCAGTTTTGGCTGCTCTGCAGTATTTGGGAATCGAACTCCTGTGATATTAAATCTCATTGCTAAATCCTGTAGCTTACATTTTCCGTTATTACTGCAGGTTGTACAGTCACGGCAGTGGTTCGCCAGTAACAGCTCTAAAATATTCTTACGATATCTACGAAGACGATCTGTATTCGTTTTAATATTCATACCTGCTTTCGGAATCGTAGAACAGGCTGCATCGATACCGCCCCATTCATTTTCAATCATACACATACGGCAAGCACCATAGATGGAAAGCTCTGAATGATAGCAGAAGGTTGGCATTTTAATTCCGACTTTGCGGATTAATTCAAGAAGGTTTTTTTCACCGCCTATTTCAACGGGTATACCATCGATTGTCATAATATTTTTCTTATCCATTAATATTCCTCCACATGATCTCGAAAAACTTAACACTAATTCCACTGAATTTAATGCTATAGTTCTTTTCAAGTGAGAATGCTCTCACTAACTGTCATTCGGCCGTGAGGCCGCTCAATGCAGGATGTGAAATTGTCCTTTATTTCACGCTGTCCTCCATCTACTATTTTTCCATGATTGCTTGGAACGGACATGTTGTGATGCAGGCACCACATTTGATACATTTTGCTTTATCTATAGCTTCTGGCAGTTACCGGTTGGACAGCGTTTTTCAAAGATATGTGCCTCATACTCGTCACGGAAGTACTTAATGGTGCTCACTACCGGGAAGGCTGCTGACTTTCCAAGTCCACAGAGCGCTGTCGAGGAAATGGTATCTGCAAGCTCAAGAAGTAATTCAATATCTCCCTCTTCGCCCTTTCCTTCAACAATTCTTTCCAGAATCGCAAGCATTCTCTTAGTACCTTCACGGCACGGTACACATTTACCGCAGGATTCATTCTGGGTAAAGTTCATGAAGAAACGAGCCACTTCAACCATACAGGTATTCTCATCCATTACTACAAGACCGCCGGAACCAATCATTGCACCGGCTTTTTTCAGTGAATCGAAATCCAGTGGTAAATCCATATGTTCATTGGTAAGACATCCGCCGGAAGGTCCGCCGATCTGTACCGCCTTGAATTTTTTACCCTCTCTCATACCGCCGCCGACATCAAAGATAACTTCCTTTAAGGTTGTTCCCATAGGAACCTCGATCAGACCAGTATTTTCGATATTACCGGTTAAAGCAAAAGCTTTGGTACCCGGGCTGTTCTCCGGTCCGATATGCTTATACCAGTCTGCGCCATTGGTAATAATTAATGGAACATTGGCATAGGTTTCAACATTATTTAATACCGTAGGCTTATCAAACAATCCCTGTTCAACAGTTCTTGGAGGCTTCACTCTTGGCATTCCGCGCTTACCTTCGATAGAAGCTGTTAAGGCGCTGCCCTCACCGCAAACAAAGGCTCCGGCACCACGATTGATATGAAGCTTGAAGTTAAAGCTCGTACCCAGAATATTCTCACCCAGCAAACCATATTCTGTCGCTTGTTCAATGGCTGCCTTTAGCCGGCTTACGGCCATGGGGTACTCTGCACGAACATAGATATAACCCTCACTTGCACCGCAGGCAAGACCGGCAATCATCATACCTTCCAGCATTCTATGGGGATCACCCTCCATGATGCTTCGATCCATGAATGCACCAGGATCTCCCTCATCTCCGTTACATACTACATACTTCTGCAGTTCCTTCTGTCTCTTTACCTGAGACCATTTACGCCCGGCTGGGAACCCGCCGCCCCCTCTGCCTCGGAGGTTGGATTCTGAGATTTCATTGATGATATGATCCGGGGTCATCTCATATAGTGCCTTTTCAAATGCTGTATACCCTCCGATAGCAAAGTATTCCTTTATTGAGGTTGCATCGATTTGACCACAGTGATCCAATACCATACGGGTCTGCCCTTTGTAAAATGGAATATCATCCTGCTTTTTGTATACATTTCCCTCTTTTTGATAGGCAAGTCTTTCTATATGCTCTCCTGCGAGGATAGTCTTTTCAATAATCTCTTCGCAGTCATCTATTTGAACTTTTGTATAGAGCCAGCCTTGAGGCTCAATACGAACCAAAGGTCCCATTTCACAAAAACCGTGACATCCACTCTTTTTCATTCCGACAGAAGCATCATGGGGTTCTTTCTGAAGTTCCACGGAACATGGAACCTTCTTGTCTATTAGCAGGGAAGTTAATAAATCAAAGATCTCCAGCGCACCACTGGATACGCAGCCTGTTCCCGCACATACCAGGATTTTTTTCGTCTGCAGCTCTAGTGACTTTCCATAGATGGAACGTACATTGATTAAATCGTCTCTCGTTTTAAGCATTATAGTTCCTCCTTCAGTGCATTCAAAAGCTCTGTAGCCTTATCCGGTGTCATAGCAGGATAAACCTTATCATTTACAGTAATGACCGGTGCCAGTCCGCAGGCTCCCAGACAGGATACTGTCTCAACGGTAAAACCAAGATCTTCTGTAGTTACCTTTTTATCAGATAATCCAAGATCCTTACGTAGTCTCTCAAGAATTGGAATTGACTTTCTTACATGACAGGCTGTACCATCACATACCTTGATTACGAATTTGCCCTTTGGCTCCAGGGAAAAATTCTCATAAAAGGTAGCTGTACTGTAGATTCTTGCTTCACTGATTCCAAGTCTTTTTGCTAAATAAGGGAATACCTCTCTTGGTAAATAGCGATACTGCTCTTGAATCCCTTGTAGGATTGCTATGATTGCACTTTGCTTGCAGCCCAGACCATCTATGATGCTGTCTACAACCGT
Organism: Herbinix sp.; assembly: GCA_029239235.1. Classification (GTDB taxonomy): domain Bacteria; phylum Bacillota; class Clostridia; order Lachnospirales; family Lachnospiraceae; genus Mobilitalea. The sequence goes on along the minus strand of JAQZBD010000077.1, from coordinate 13,643 downwards.
GAAATCAAATGTTTGGTTCATTCCTTCCTCCATTCCGCCGTTTTATTAACGGCACATCGTTTTGTAAAGCGTGTTACGTTTACTGCGGTGCCATTATAGAACGGCACGGTTTGTTGCTGAATATATATAAAGTATTACTCCCCCGCTATGCCAGTGCGCTTAGCGGCTAGCCTTGGTACTTAGTCAGTGCCCCCAACTTCTATACCTTGGTGCTTAGCCAGTGCGCTTAGCCGCTATACTTGAATGCTTAGTCTCTCCGCCATATGATTGGAAAGAATGGCTAAGGAATTCACCATATTTTCATTCTGTACAAGGACATGATCCGGAACATTTAAATGAACCGGAGCGAAATTCCATATTGCTAACACTTCGTTATTCACCAGTACATCACAAACGTTCTGTGCTTCCTGTGAATCTACAGTAATAATACCAATCTTTATCTTCATCCTTTTGCATACGCTTGGAAGTTTATCCATCGGTAATACCTGTTTTCCACACATAGTTGTCCCGATGATAGTTTCATCCACGTCAAAGGCTGTAACAATGTCCATTCCATATTCAGAAAAACCATCATAGGCAAGAAGTGCCCTGCCTAAATTACCGGCGCCGATGAGTATTGCTGTGTCAACATTGTCATAACCCAAACAGTGCTCGATATCTTTCATTAAATCCTCTATGATGTATCCAATTTTGGGGCGTCCGCCATCACTGACCTGCGCCAGATCTTTTCTTACCTGTACGTCATTTAATTTTAGGTCATTTGCCATTACAGTTGCTGAGATATGAACTGTATCATCCTTTGGAAGTGATTTAAGGTAGCTTAAGTATAAAGGCATACGTTGAAGGGTTTGCTTTGATATCGTCTTAGCTATCACTGGTTTACTCTCCTTTTTTTATTAGATATTCATCGATTGCAGCAGCAGCATTTTTACCAGCTCCCATAGCCAGAATAACGGTTGCCGCTCCTGTTACTGCGTCACCGCCTGCATATACGCCTTCTCTGGAGGTTAATCCGGTCTCTTCCTCTGCAATAATGCCTCCCCATTTTTGTGTCGCAAGGCCTTCTGTTGTAGCCTTAATTAAGGGATTTGGAGATGTTCCGATAGACATAATGATACAGTCGGCTTCTACCTTAAACTCGCTGTTTTGCACCGGAACCGGCTTTTGTCTGCCGGAAGCATCCGGTTCACCAAGCATCATTTCCTGGCATAAGATGCTCTTTACCCAGCCATCCTCGGTACTTTCAATTTCGAGAGGATTGGTTAAGAACAAGAATTTAATGCCTTCCTCCTTGGCATGATGAACCTCCTCCAGACGAGCAGGTAATTCCTTCTCTGTACGACGATAGATAATAGTTACATCAGCTCCCAGGCGCTTTGCACATCTTGCTGCATCCATGGCAACATTACCTCCGCCTACAACAGATACCTTGGTGCCCTTCTGAATCGGTGTCATTGCATTGTCTATATAAGCCTTCATCAAATTGATTCTGGTAAGGAATTCATTGGCGGAATATACACCCTTCAAATTCTCACCCTTGATATTCATAAAGTTCGGGAGCCCTGCTCCGGAACCGATAAATACTGATTCATAGCCATAATCCTGCATAAGCTCATCAATGGAAATTGTCTTTCCGACAACCATATTTGTCTGGATATCCACACCCAGTTCCTTCAAAGCTGTGATTTCCTTCTGAACAATAGCTTTCGGAAGTCTGAACTCCGGAATACCATATACAAGAACTCCTCCTGCAAGATGGAGCGCCTCAAATACGGTAACCTCATAACCCTTCTTTGCCAGATCGCCTGCACAAGCAAGACCGGATGGGCCGGAGCCAATGACTGCAACCTTATGACCATTCCCCTCAGGCTTAATCGCTTTATCTGTGCTGTGTGCATTGTGGTAATCGGCTACAAAACGCTCTAATCTACCAATAGCAACAGCTTCTCCTTTGATTCCACGCACGCATTTGGATTCACATTGGGATTCCTGTGGACAGACTCTTCCACAAACCGCCGGCAAGGAGCTTGCACGGGAAATCACCTGATAGGCTTCTTCAAAATTCTCTGCCGCAACCGCACAAATGAATTCTGGTATATCAATTTGAACCGGACATCCGGTCACACATAATCGGTTCTTACAATTTAAGCAGCGTTTTGCTTCATCAATCGCCTGCTCCCTGGTATAGCCCAGTGTTACTTCAAGGAAATTCTTATTTCTTACCTCTGCCTCCTGGGTAGGCATATCATTTTTTATTAAAGACATATTTGCTGGCATTCTAGTTACCTCACTTCCGTTTTTATAAGATTGCAGGCTTCTTCATGGGCATTGCGCTCGAAAGGTTTATACATGACGGATCTTGCAATAGCTTCTTCAAAATCAATCTCGTGCCCATCAAATTCCGGTCCATCCACACAGGCAAACTTTGTGGTTCCTCCAACGGTTAAGCGGCAGCCACCGCACATTCCGGTTCCATCAATCATAATTGGATTCATGCTGGCAACCGTCTTGATACCATATTCTTTCGTCAAATTGCAGACAAACTTCATCATAATAAGTGGTCCTATCGTCACTACCTCATCATACTGCTCTCCGCTGTCAATTAATCTCTTCAATGCATCCGTTACAAGACCTTTTTCACCACAGCTTCCGTCGTCGGACATTAAAACCAGCTTTGTGCTATTTGCCTTGAACTCATCTTCCAGGATAACCAGATCTTTGTTTCGGAAGCCTACGATTGCATGAACCTCTGTGCCTTGCTCGTGGAATTTCTTTACCACCGGATAAGCAATTGCACAGCCAACACCACCGCCAACGACAGCTACCTTCTTTTTACCGCTGGTTTCTGTAGCCCTTCCAAGGGGTCCTACGAAGTCCAGAAGACAATCTCCTTCTTCCATATGATTTAATAACTCCGTTGTTGCACCTACAATCTGATAGATAATCGTTACAGTTCCTTTCTCACGATCAAAATCTGCGATGGTTAGGGGCATTCTCTCTCCGTTTTCATCAGTTCTTAATATAATAAATTGGCCTGGTTCAGCCTTTCTTGCTACCATTGGAGCCTCGATTTCCATTAAGGTTACGGTAGGATTTAATACTTGTTTCTTTAAAATCTTATACATGTTGACCTCCTAGGTTCCGCTTCAGCGGGATTCATTTCTTAGAATACTACTGTATTGTTAAGGAATGATTAAATATAAGTAAGGCGTACTAACCGACTCTGATACTTCTCGTTTATAACTCTTTTAAGTATTTAAAATCAGGTTCTTTAGCCGATTTTTTTCATAAAAAAGGCTGTGGCCTTTTACAGCTACAGCCTTTCAAAAAGGTTCATAAAAGCGGGTATGCAGGCTTTTACGATAATATTTCAAATCAATAACGTGTTTGCGTTGGCGACACAATCAACAGGTTATGATTAGAAAGTAACTTCAGTATTGTAATAACAACAATACAATAATTTTTCCATTTCCGCAGGGGTAATGGCTCTTGGATTAGAACCGGTGCAAGCATCGCCTACTGCCAGTTCAGCTACCTTCGGAAGCTTCTCTAAGAATTCCTTTTCATCAATCAATCCACCCTCGTAATCCTTAATACAGGATGGGATATCAAGTAATTTATTTAAATCATTAATGTGTTTAATCAGAGCGTCAGTGCTTGCCTCCAAGCCAAGGAATGCTGCAATTTCAGAATATCTCTTATCTGCGGTTGCATCCTTTGAGTTATATTTGATAACCTTTGGAAGATACATTGCATTTGCACATCCATGAACGATATGTCCGCCGGAATATGCTGCGCCGGTTTTATGTGCCATGGAGTGAACAATACCTAGCAATGCATTGGAGAATGCCATACCTGCAAGACATTGACCATTGTGCATTTTTGCACGAGCTTCCATATCTCCCTCATAGGATTTCACTAAGTTCTCACTTACCATCTTAATGGCATGAAGTGCAAGTGGATCAGTGTAATCACTATTTAAGGTTGATACATATGCTTCTACAGCATGAGTCATAGCATCCATACCTGTATGAGCAGTTAATTTTGCCGGCATGGTCTCTGCCAGATCCGGATCAACAATTGCTACGTCCGGTGTTATATTAAAGTCAGCCAAAGGATATTTGATACCCTTTGCGTAATCTGTTATTACAGAAAATGCAGTTACTTCGGTAGCAGTACCGGAAGTAGAAGGAATTGCACAGAACTTTGCTTTTGTACGAAGAGTTGGGAAATTGAAAGGGATGCAAAGCTCTTCAAAAGTAGTATCCGGATATTCATAAAATGCCCACATAGCTTTTGCAGCATCAATTGGGGATCCACCGCCGATAGAAATAATCCAGTCTGGTTCAAAAGCACGCATTGCTGCTGCACCCTTCATTACAGTTTCAACGGATGGGTCTGGTTCAACGCCTTCGAAAAGCTGAACTTCCATACCTGCTTCTTTTAAGTAAGCTTCTACTTTATCTAAGAAGCCGAAGCGTTTCATACTGCCTCCACCAACAACTACAATTGCCTTTGTTCCTTTTAATGTCTTTAATGCATCAAGGGAACCCTTACCATGATAAAGATCTCTCGGAAGTGTAAATCTAGCCATTTTAATATTCTCCTTTACTGATATTTAAACTTATATGTGATTTCGTTGTGCCCTATTTCCTGCGCTCTTGGATTCAGGGAACTCTCTGAATCCTAAGGTTTCTTTCTTATATTAAAGCTGATATTATCTATGTATCTGTAGAACCCTCATGAACTTTGTTCACTTGAATTGTCTTTATTTTAACAATCTCTATCAAGTTTGTGAAATGCAAAATCCTTATATCGATATTCCATTATCGATATAAGGATCGCATCTATGTCAGTTATTCAATTGTGAGGTAATGTAACCCCTTCTTTTTATCAGTTTAATCCATAACTTATGGAAATTAGCCGGCATCCTTCATGCATTTTACTCAAAAATATAAGTATTTTAGTATGGAATATCAGTCTAATAACCTCCAGTATATTCCATATCTATCATATCTCAAACTTAAATCCTATACAGACTTTTTAAAGCCCATTCCATTTTGTCATATCGATATTCCAATATCGATATGACAATTGAAACGAATCATATCTTTCGCTAAAACAAAGGATAGAACGACTTACTTTGCTGACTTGGCTGCCTTTATCTGCTCTGTTAAAAGAGGAAGAATCTTATTCAAATCTCCAACAACGCCATAATCAGCCACATCAAAGATTGGTGCGGTCTCGTCTTTGTTTACAGCAATAATATAGTCTGACTCCTGCATACCTGCAAGATGCTGAATCGCTCCTGAAATACCGATTGCAAAATATACATCCGGTCTTACAGTTTTACCGGTTTGTCCTACCTGACGATCCTTCTCTACCCAATTCGCATCTACTGATGCTCTGGAGGAGCTGACTGTACCCTTGATTGCGTCCGCCAGATCCTGAAGTAACTCGAAGTTCTCCTTTGATCCGACACCACGTCCGCCGGATACAAGAATTTTAGCATCTTGAATATCAATTTTATTTGTTTCTTTTTTGATTACTTCCAATACTTCTACATACTTATTATTCTTTTCAAAAACAGGCGCAAATTCAATTAACTCAGCCTTAGCCTCTGGGTTTTTCTTTGCTTTCTTCATTACACCGGGGCGAACGGTAGCCATCTGTGGACGATGCTCAGGGCAAAGGATCGTTGCCATCAGGTTTCCTCCAAAGGCAGGACGTGTCATTCTTAGGTTCTTTGTCACTGCATCCACCTCTAATTTTGTGCAATCCGCAGTCAGACCGGTCTTTACTCTCGCTGATACACGGGGTGCTAAATCACGACCGATGGAGGTCGCTCCGTATAGAACTACTTCCGGTTTAAATTCTCTGATTACCTGATCCATAGCATGAGTATATGGCTCCGTTGTATATTCCTTTAAGGCCGGATCATCTATCACAATCACTCTATCCGCACCATAAACCGTCAACTCTTCTGCTAATTCCTTTATACTGTCTCCCAATAAAACTGCAGTTACATTCGTATCCAAATCCTGTGCAAGCTCTTTTGCCTTTCCGATTAATTCAAAGGATACTCCTGTAATACTACGATCAATCTGTTCTACGAAGACAAACACACCTTTATATTCTTCTAAATTCATTCTTACCTCCATTATGCCTTTCCATGACATCATTATTTTCTTCCCGTAACGATCCTTCTGCTGCTAGGCAGCCTGGCGTCGAAGTGAATATTATTTTTATTTTCACACTCACCATCATTCGGCCGCAAGGCTGCCGGGTGTTGGATGTGAAAATGGTTCTCTATTTTCACACTAATACGATTAGAAAATAAATTTCTCCTTAAGCTTCTCCACAATTGCCTCAGCTGCTTCCTGGGGATCCAGATCCGTTGCTTTCGTACCAGCAGGTTTTACACTAATTGGCCAGGACTGTGCCACTTTCGTAGGTGAACCTTTTAAACCGATCACCTTATCCTCAATGTCAAGGTCTTTTCGGGTTAAGATGGTAACCTGCTTCTCACGGAAAGCATCGAAAATGCCGCCCGGTGTCATATATCTTGGTTTATTCATTTCTCCAAGTGCAGTAACCAGACAAGGCATCTGTACCTTAACCATATGGTAACGATCCTCGTATTGACGTTTTACAATAAGGGCATTCCCCTCTACCTTTATATCCTCTGCATAGGATACATTTGGAATTCCCAAATGTTCAGCAATCTGAGGACCCACCTGTGCAGTATCTCCATCAATTGCCTGGCGGCCAGTTATGATTAAATCGTATTCCAGGTCTTTGATTGCTGCTGCTATTGTAGAAGAAGTCGCCAAAGTATCGGCACCTCCAAAAGCTCTATCTGAGATGAGGTAAGCATGATCTGCTCCCATCGCCATTGCTTCCCTAAGCATAATGTCAGCCTGTGCCGGACCCATGGAGATAACTGTTACCTCCGCACCTGTCTCTTCTTTAATTGCTAAAGCTGCTTCCAAACCTGCTTTATCATCTGGATTCATAATGCTGGGCACACCCTCACGAATCAGGGTTCCTGTTACAGGATTAATCTTTACTTCATTCGTATCTGGAACTTGTTTTACACAAACGATAATTTTCACTTTATGTTCTCTCCTCTTCTATAATAACGATCCTTTGGCCGTAAGGCCACCTGGTGTCGGATGTGAATTGTACTTATAAATCACAGTAAACTTGCGGAGATAACCATTCGCTGAACTTCGGATGTTCCTTCATAAATCTCCGTTATCTTAGCATCACGCATCATACGCTCTACTTCATATTCTCTTGTGTAACCATAACCGCCATGGAGCTGAACTGCTTTTGTGGTAACTTCCATCGCTACCTCGGAAGCATATAATTTAGCCATTGCTGCTTCTACCGAGAATTTCTTCTGGGTATCCTTCGCGATTGCCGCACGGTAAACCAGCATTCTTGCAGCGTCCACCTTTGTTGCCATATCTGCGATCTGGAACTGGGTATTCTGGAAGGCTGAAATGGGCTTTCCAAACTGTTTTCTCTCCTTCACGTAAGCAATCGTAGCTTCCAACGCACCTGCTGCAATTCCAAGTGCCTGAGCCGCAATACCAATACGTCCACCGTCCAAAGTCTGCATTGCAATGCCAAAACCCTTGCCTTCATCACCCAACAGATTTTCCTTTGGAACAATACAGTCCGTAAAGATCAATTCATAGGTGGATGAACCACGAATACCCATCTTCTTTTCCTTTGTTCCAAAGGAGAAGCCCGGGTAATCCTTTTCAACGATAAATGCAGAGATACCTCTGGTTCCTTTTGATTTATCTGTCATGGCAAATACGATATAAATATCCGCTTCTTTTCCATTGGTAATAAAGATCTTACTTCCATTTAATATGTAATGATCGCCGTTTAATACCGCTTTCGTCTGCTGCCCGGAAGCATCCGTTCCTGCATTAGGCTCTGTTAAGCCAAAGGCGCCTAGCTTTTCACCATTTGCCAGCGGCACCAGATATTTCTCCTTCTGCGCAGGGGTACCAAATTTCTTAATAGGCTCTGCACACAGGGAGGTATGAGCAGATACGATAACTCCGGTGGTAGCACACACTTTGGATAATTCCTCAACACACATAGCATAGGTTAAGGTATCACAACCCTGACCGCCATACTCCTTTGGAACCGGAATGCCCATAAAACCCTGCTTTTGCATCTTCCTAGTAGTCTCTTTCGGGAACTCTTCTGTCTCATCCACTTCGATTGCAAGTGGCTTTACTTCCTTCTGTGCAAATTCCCTGAAGAGAGATCTCGCCATCTCATGCTCTTTGCTTAACGTAAAATCCATTTCTTTTCCTCCATCACTTCTTAAGTCAGCCAAAACTTCATAAGTCAGCCAAACGACATTTTCTATGTATTCAATCTTTGATTCAAGCGCCAAAAGTCTTCATATACTACAGCGATGAATATGTGTGTATATGTGTTCAGATGGCGAAGACCGGCATCTTGTGCTTACCTGTACTTGGCAAGCACAGGATGGTAAGGCAAGTCCAGATGAATACATATACACACATATTCATCTCACTACCTATAAATTTAAGCACCGTAATCATAAAAACCTTTTCCGGTCTTCATGCCCAACTTACCACCACGAACCATCTTCTTTAACAACGGGTGAGGACGATATTTTGTGTCTCCGGTCTCTTTCTGAAGCACTTCCATAATTGCAAGCACTACATCCAGACCGATCAAGTCACCAAGTGCCAAAGGTCCCATTGGATGATTTGCTCCAAGCTTCATGGCGCTATCAATGCCTTCCACCGAAGCTACACCCTCTGCATAGATACCAGCTGCTTCATTAATCATCGGAACCAGAATTCTATTTACTACAAAGCCTGCTGCTTCTTCTACCTGAACCGGTGTTTTGCCGATTTCTGTTGATATGGCTTTTATCTTCTCGACTATCTCATCCGGCGTATTTAAACCCGCTATAACTTCTACCAGCTTCATGACCGGAGCAGGATTAAAGAAATGCATACCTACAACCGGTCTTCCAATCCCTGCACCAATCTCCGTAATAGAAAGGGAGGAGGTGTTTGTTGCAAAGATACAGCCCTCCTTGCAGATTTTCTCTAATTCCTTAAAGGTCTGCTTCTTTACTTCCATATCTTCAAGAGCTGCCTCCACGATTAGATCACAGTCTACGCAAATTTCCTTAGTTCCTGTTGTGATCTTGGACAGAATATTCTCAGCCTCTGCCTGCTCCATCTTCCCCTTAGCGATTCTCTTTTCGAAGCCTTTTGCAATTTTCTTCTTTCCATTTGCAGCAAATTCTTCATTAATATCGCAGAGACATACCTCGTAACCCTGAACCTGAGCGAATGCCTGAGCGATTCCTGAACCCATAGTTCCAGCACCGATAATTCCAACCTTCATCACATTAACCTCCACATTTTTCAATTGATAAATTTTTAACATTATTTATTAAAAAAAGTTTCAACTTTTCTCTTTTCCAAGAATGCTGACATTCCTTCTTTTTGATCTTCAGTTTGGAAGCAGTTTCCGAACAATTTTTCTTCAATTGAAATTGCTTGATCCATATCGACCTGTAAACCATCATCAATTGCTTTCTTACAATTACGAACTGCAATTGGAGCATTCTTAGCGATTGCTTCCGCCATCTTTTTAGCAGCAACCATTAATTCCTCCAATGGATACACCTGATTCACTAAACCAATGCGATATGCCTCTTCTGCCTTAATACTTCTTGCTCCGTATATCATCTCTTTGGCCATACCGATACCTACGATTCTGGCTAGTCTCTGGGTTCCGCCAAAGCCCGGTGTAATTCCAAGCCCTACTTCCGGTTGACCAAAGATAGCATTTTCAGAACAAATACGGATGTCACAGCTGAGTGACAGCTCACAACCACCACCCAATGCATAACCATTAATTGCAGCGATTACCGGAATTGGGAAGGTTTCAATCTTTCGGAACACATCATTTCCTTTTTTGCCAAAAGCTTCCCCTTCTGCCTTTGTCAAGGCACACATCTCACTAATATCTGCTCCTGCAACAAAAGATTTTTCCCCTGCACCTGTAATAATGAGCGCTCGAACAGTATTTAGCTCAACCCCATCAAGAGTTTTATCGAGCTCCTCCAAAACCTTGCTGTTTAAAGCATTCAAGGCCTTCGGCCGATTAATTGTTATAATTCCAATCCGCCCTTCTACTTGATATGTAACAAATTCCATCTTTCCTACTCCTTCCTATCCATAAACATAAATTATGTATCATCTGACCGTCTATCCCATAATCGTCAGTTCTGTAAATGATATGCTCTTGCCAATTTGTTTAAAATTGTAACTTCGTTAATTTATTAACTTTCCAGCACATGAATATATTATATCGTTATCTTCCAAAACTTGCATTGTACGCGGATACATATTTTTCATAATATTTCACCAATTAATTGTGTTTAAGTACAAGACAGTACATCGAGTTAAAAAACCAAGGAATTGTCTTCCATATAGTTCCAATACTTTACTCTCGCGAATTAACAGTCTATCTCATACAAAAAGTGCTATAAAAGTACAAGTGAAGCTCTGTCTAATTGACAGTAAGTAATTCACTTTATCTTTTACAGCACTTATTAATTCATAAACTCTCTTGATTAGATTTACTTATAGTACTTGAATGTTACTTCATTTTTCGCCTCGGATAACTTATCAATGAATCTTCGATCCAACTCCGTAAATTTGTAATCCTTCGGATAAATAAACACATCTTTATAGCGTTGTCCGGATGCTTTACATTTGCGCTGAATCAGTTGATATCGCAGCAGCCACTTATCCGGAATGGGTGATACCCACATATAGGTTGTCGGTATCGTAGATAATAAATCATACTGACTGCATCTTTCATATACATAAATAGACTTTGAGGATTTGGTGGCTGCATCAGGCTTCACGCTACTACTTTGCATAATGTAAGGAATACTGTTATCCCCGTGAGTTATTTCTATAAACTTCTTAAGCTCCTGATATTCCAGCTTTTCATTACTTGCCAGTGGATGCTTTTCAGACATGAGCACTAGATATTCAAATTCCCAGATCGGCTCAAAACGGAGCTGTTTCTCAGACAGATAATCAACAAAATAATTCTCATATTCTGTTTGATACCGTATAATTCCCAGGTTAAAAGGACCATCTATTATATTATTGATTACTTGAATTGAGTTTGTCTCCTGCACATTCACTTGAATCCCCTTACTTTGATCCAATTCAGAAATAAAGCTTGTAATCGCATCCGCAATATAGCTTCCCCTTGGAATAGAAATATTGAAATTCTGTATGTCCAGATCAGCCGAATCAGATAACGCTTCCATCTTTTCTATTTGATTCAATACATTTCTCGCATAGGTTAAGAATTTAATACCCTTTTGCGTGGGTGTCACTCCCTTTGAGGTTCGCTCAAAGATAGAAAATCCAAGGGAATCCTCCAATTCCTTGATTGCTTTACTTAAACTAGGCTGTCCCATGTATAGATTTTCTGCCGCCTGGGTAATGGAGCAGGTTCGTTCCACTTCAATTGCATATTTTAAATGTTGTGTATTCATTTGCACTACTTCCTATTCTTCTCAGTATAGCACTATCTTTTTGTTTATAAAGTATTATCTATTGGAGCTCATTCTCTGTTTTACGGATTTCCAATTACAATTAGAACTCTGGTGTTATCATTGCATGCTTTAAGTGATTTGATAATACTGCCAGAGATGCTGCCAGATTCTCATTCTGTACTAGAATATGATCCGGTACGGACAAATGCACCGGTGCAAAGTTCCATACTGCAAGAATTCCACCTGCAACCAGCTGGTCACATACCACCTGTGCCTGAACTGCAGGAACGGTTATGATACCAATATGAATCTTCATTCTCCTGCATAAATTACTAATCTTATCAGCTGGCAATACTTTAATTCCATTAATATCAGAACCGATACGCTCCGTGTTCACATCAAAGGCTGCTACAATTTTTAATCCATAATCTTGAAAACCTTCATGAGCCATGATAGCCTGAGCTAGAGAGCCTGCACCTACAATAACTGCTTCATTCGCATTATTGTATCCGAGTAGTTCCTCCATGCTGGCCAATAATTCTGTAACGAGGAATCCCATCTTTGGCTTTCCTTTGGTAGAGTATACTGCTGCAAAGTCTTTTCGAACCTGAACCTCATTCAAGTTCAGGAGTTCTGCAATCTTTGGCGCAGAAACTGTTTCAGTTTTCTGCTCCTGTAACACTCTCAACTGCTGTATGTAATATGGCATTCTGTGCAACGCCTGAGTCGTCACGGCTTGTTTTATATTTTCGTTCATTTGAAGCCTCCTATAACGGCAAGGTGGTTACTGCCTCGTGCCTGCCCGTTTCAGTGTTAAATTAGTATAGACAACATTCTATATCGATATTATAATACTGATATTGTATACAGTCAATCTGAGACTGCGTGATATTCTATTTCCAACGACTAGTTTAGGATGAAAAAACCGACAGGTGGCATTCTTAAGATGTACCTGTCGGTCTTTTTAATCTACGAACCGATGGAACGGATGCCCCCTGACAGGACACTACTATAATATATGACTATTCTAAATCACATTTACATAATAGCTTTAATATCATTTATAAAAACAAAAATCATTAATAGCATTAATAACATAAAACCAATTAAATGTATATATCCTTCCTTTTCTCTATTTATTGGTTTACCTCGTAAAGCTTCTATAAGAATAAACACTAACCGTCCGCCATCTAATGCAGGTAATGGTAATAAATTCATTATACCCAAATTAGAACTTAACAGAATTGACCAGGTTATCAATGTTGATATCAGCGCTTTAGCACCATAAGCTGATGTCTCATCGACATTTTTGCCAATATTATTAACGATACCCACCGGTCCCGACATTTGATCCACACCAACTTTACCTCTGATTAAATAACCTAAACTCTTTAACCCGGTTTTTATCCAATATGATGTTTCATAATAACTATATTTAATGATATTAATTCCTTTTACTTGTATTAAGTCAGCACTATAGGCAAATCCATAGTCATATAACTCAAATATTGTAGGTTTTACCGTAATCGTTTTCGATTTACTTTTATGGCTAAATGTTAGAGTGATGTCTTCATCACTTAATGGATGTTTCTTTAAATAATTAATTAAATCATTAGAGGATACAACTTCAACATTATTTATTGAAGTTATTATATCACCAACCTCAATCCCTGAATTCTCAAGAGGTGAATTTTCGATTACACTAGTGACCTTAATAGGGTTACTGTCTCCTACATAGTTAAATCCAATTAAATAGCGAGTATCTTTTTCAGGATTTAATTTATAATGTAATATTTCACCATTTCTATTCACAGAAACATTTATTTTATCAGTATTAATCATGGGTTCCATATAATCAGTAAAAGATAAATCCCGAAAGAATCTTATATTATCACCGTTATATTTTATTATCATATCTCCTTCTCTAATACCCGCCTTATATGCCACGCCATTATCATCCAATGAAGATATCACCGGTACATCATAACCGTTCATACTAATAATAATGATTGAAAGAATAAATGCATATATAAAATTAAAT
>JAQZBD010000076.1 GCA_029239235.1 Herbinix sp. | reverse complement strand
GCCATTAAGCAGCTGGGTACCAACGGCGGAGGCTTCTTTGGAATGAACTCTGCATATCCGCTTGAGAATCCGACGGCGTTCTCAAATTTATTGGAGCTACTGGCTATTTTACTGATCCCAACAGCATTGTGCGTATCCTTTGGTCGTGCGGTTAAGGATTTAAAGCAGGGAAGAACCCTACTAGTGGTAATGTTGATTTTATTTGTCACAGCGCTGATTTTTGTAACAATCAGCGAAAAATATGGAGCAGTCGCTTATTCAGGGGTTAGTGGAATAGGGAATATGGAGGGAAAAGAGACAATTCATGGTATTGGAAGCTCAGCCCTATGGGGAGCGGCTACAACGGCTGCCTCTAACGGTTCAGTAAATGCTATGCATGATAGCTTTACTCCCCTTGGCGGAATGGTACTTATGTTTCTGATGCAGCTTGGAGAAATTGTATTTGGCGGAGTGGGAAGCGGATTATATGGCATGATAGCCTTTGTAATTCTTACGGTTTTTATAGCGGGTCTTATGGTTGGAAGGACACCGGAATATTTGGGTAAGAAGATAGAGCCTTTTGATATGAAGATGGTTTGTGCAATTATTCTTGCACCACCGCTCTTGACGCTACTTGGAACAGCGGCAGCAGTCATGAATCCTCAGATCTTCTCTTGGCTTACTAATAGCGGGGCACATGGATTTTCCGAAGTACTGTACGCTTTCACTTCTATGGCTAATAATAACGGAAGTGCTTATGGCGGGTATAACGCCAATACTGTGTTTACCAATGTGACCGGTGGAATCATCATGCTAATAGTCCGTTATGTTCCTATGATTGCAGCCATTTTTCTTGCAGGTAATCTGGCTAAGAAAAAGACGGTTATGACCTCGGAAGGAACCCTCTCTACAAATAATTCTATGTTTGTTGGTTTATTGATTTCGATTATATTGATCGTTGGTGCACTTAGTTTTCTTCCTGCATTGGCTCTTGGACCCATTGCGGATTATTTTACAACTATGAAATAGGGTGATGCTATGAATAAAAAAATTGATAATAAAATGTGGGTAGATGCGATTAAGCAATCCATTGCAAAGTTATCGCCGGCGGTGCAAGTTAAAAATCCGGTTATGTTGGTAGTATATATTGGTGCAATTATGACAACTCTGTTATATCTACTCAGTTTCTTTGGTATCAGGGATGAGAATGCCTGGTATACCTTAGCAATTGCGTTGATTCTCTGGTTTACGGTACTCTTTGCTAATTTCGCGGAAGCAATTGCAGAAGGTAGGGGAAGAGCTCAGGCTAATTCCCTTCGGAGTGCTAGAAAGGATGTAAAGGCAAAGAAGTTAAAAAGTCCGGAAAACCATGAGGATTTTTCAGAAATTGTATCAAATAGCTTAAAGCGTGGTGATATCTATTATGTATCTGCGGGAGACCAGATCCCCATGGACGGGGAAGTAATCGATGGTGTGGCTTCTGTGGATGAGAGCGCTATCACGGGAGAATCGGCACCGGTGATTCGAGAATCCGGCGGTGATCGAAGTGCTGTGACAGGTGGTACAACAGTGATCTCTGACTGGTTAGTGGTCAGGGTAACGGCGGAAGCCGGCGAAAGCTTTCTGGATAAGATGATAGCCATGGTAGAGGGAGCTTCCAGAAAAAAGACTCCGAATGAGATTGCCCTGCAGATTCTTCTTGTGACACTAACGATCATTTTTCTGGTAGTCACAGCAACCTTGCTGCCGTTTTCTGACTTCGCAAGTAAGCTGGCAGGGAATGGCTCTGCAATCTCCCTTACTAACATCATTGCACTTTTGATTTGCCTTGCTCCTACAACCATAGGCGCGCTGCTCTCCTCTATCGGTATTGCGGGAATGAGTCGGTTGAATCAGGCAAATGTTCTGGCTATGAGCGGACGTGCAATTGAAGCCGCCGGAGATGTCGATGTGCTTTTACTGGATAAAACAGGCACAATCACCCTTGGTAACCGTCAGGCCAGCGAATTTCTTCCGATTAAGGGGGTAAAGGAGCAGGAGCTTGCTGATGCAGCACAGCTTTCCTCCATCGCGGATGAGACGGCAGAAGGCCGAAGCATTGTAGTGTTAGCAAAGGAAAGGTTCGGTATCAGAGCAAGGGAATTGACAAAGCTGAATGCAACCTTTATTGAATTCTCGGCAAAAACCAGAATCAGTGGAATAGATTATCAAGGAAATGAGGTAAGAAAGGGTGCCGCAGATGCAATACAGAAATATGTCCTTCAAAAGGGAGTCGTATATCCGGAGGAGTGCAGTAATATTGTAAGAGCAGTTGCAGAAAAAGGCGGTACTCCCCTGGTGGTAGCTGCAAATAATAAGGTATTAGGTGTAATATACCTTAAGGATATTGTGAAAAATGGAGTTAAGGAACGCTTCGAGGATCTGCGTAAGATGGGGATTAAGACCATAATGATCACGGGAGATAATCCTATGACGGCAGCAGCGATTGCTGCTGAAGCGGGAGTGGATGATTTTCTGGCAGAAGCGACCCCGGAGGCAAAACTTGCGCTGATTCGTGATTACCAGGCAAAAGGACACATGGTGGCAATGACCGGTGACGGTACCAATGATGCACCTGCTTTGGCTCAGGCGGACGTGGCGGTTGCTATGAATTCAGGCACACAGGCGGCAAAAGAAGCCGGAAATATGGTGGATTTGGACTCCAGTCCTACCAAGCTCATAGATATCGTACGAATCGGGAAGCAGCTTCTGATGACCAGAGGCGCCTTAACAACTTTCAGTGTTGCTAATGATGTAGCAAAGTATTTTGCCATCATTCCTGTATTGTTCTTCGGTATCTATCCGCAGATGGCGGCGCTGAATTTTATGAGCTTAACCAGTACCAGAAGTGCCATTTTATCGGCAATCATATATAATGCATTAATTATTGTGGCTTTAATACCCCTTGCTCTGAGAGGTGTTAAATACCGTGAGCTTCCGGCGAATAAATTACTGTCGAGAAATCTCTTGATTTATGGGCTTGGAGGCATTATAGCACCGTTTCTGGCAATAAAGTTGATTGATATTATTTTGACCCTTTGTGGTCTTGTATGAGGGCTATGAACATGAAGAAAATAATAAATGAAGTAAGACCGGCTATTGTTTGTATACTGATATTTACAGTGATATGCGGTATATTGTATACTGGATTAATAACCGGAATCGGCCAGCTGATATTTCCAAATAAGGCGAATGGGAGTATTATTACAGTAACTCTAAAGGATGGAACAGAGCTGGAGGCAGGCTCTGAGCTGATTGCTCAAGAGTTTTCAAAACCGGAATATCTGATAGGCCGCCCTTTGGGAACCTCTAATCTATCCGCCACCAGCGACGAGCTAAGTGAAATAGCTGAGAAGAGAATCGATTGGTGGCATGAGTTTGATCCTGGTAATCAGAAGGAGATACCTGCGGATTTAATCTATGGCTCCGGCAGCGGCGTGGATCCGAATATCTCTAAGGAGGCTGCACAGTATCAGGTTGTTAGAATTGCAGCAGCACGTGGCATGGAGCAAGAGACAGTAGAAGATATGATACAAAAGTATACATCGGGTCGGTTTCTTGGAATATTCGGAGAGCCTGCTGTCAATGTTCTGAAGGTAAATCTTGCACTGGATGGCAGGTTATAGTGGCTGAGATCGCAGAAGCTAAGCCCGGAGGAAAGCCCACACGGAAAAATAGCACCTGCGGTTTATACCATTATAAACACTATAGTTGTTATGCAGTTATCGGTGGAAACTAAAGAAATGAGAAAGGAGAGGAAGTGATGGATATGCTTGAGGAAAAAAGGCCTGATCCGGATCTGCTGTTAAAAAGCATCTCACATCAAGCTGAGACCAGGGGAGAGCTGAAGATATTTCTAGGCTATGCTGCCGGGGTTGGAAAAACCTATGCGATGCTTGATGAAGCCGGAGAGCAATTGAAAAAGGGTGTAGATGTTTTGGCTGGTTATGTAGAACCCCATACCCGCCCGGAGACCCTGCAGCAATTAGAAGGGCTGCCCCTCATTCCTCCCCTGGAGCTTGAATATAAAGGAATAAGGTTAAAGGAATTTGATCTGGAGGCAGCATTAAGAAGGCATCCCGAGCTTATCCTGGTGGATGAATTGGCACACACCAATGCGTTGGGAGTGCGTAATCGAAAAAGATATCAGGACATCGAGGAGCTTCTGAATGCGGGAATCAATGTGTATACCACAGTAAATGTTCAGCATATTGAAAGCCTAAATGATATTGTAGAGAGTATTACTAAGGTATCGGTAAAAGAAACCATACCGGATTATATGTTTGATCAAGCCGATCTGGTTCGTCTAATAGATATAGCACCGGAGGAGCTGCTTCGTCGATTTGAAGAGGGGAAGGTGTACCGGGCAGAGCAGGCCGCGGCTGCCATGCAGAATTTCTTTTCAAAGGAAAATCTAAGACTTCTCAGAGAAATTGCACTTAGAAAAGTAGCAGAACGGATAGGTAATGAAAATCTGAGTGAGTACAGCCATACAGAAAAAACCATTAATCAACGCTTTATGGTATGTATCAGTCCATCTCCGTCCTCGGCAAAATGCATCCGCTGGACGGCAAGAACAGCAGAAGCATTCCATGCGCCCTGGACAGTATTATATGTGGAGTCGCTGCAAAACCGGAATTTAACGAAGGAGCAGCAAAAGAATCTCCGTGATCATATGGAACTGGCAGCTAGACTGGGAGCTCAAATCGTAACGCTGAGCGGAATTGATGTTGCAGCAACGATTGCTGAATATGCCAGACTCACCGGAATAACCAATATCGTTATCGGGAAGAGTAGAAGGAAGAAAGGTATCACAGGTCTGTTTAAGTCGGATCTGGAGGATCAGTTGATTCAGGAGTTAACAAATACAGAGATCTATATTATACCGGACAATGATTTGGTTAAGATGCCTAGAAGACCTAAGCAGTTCAGGTGGAGAGAGAATTTCTATTTTTCCTGGGTTGATACGGTAAAGAGTCTTTTTTTGTTGGGAGCTGCAACTGTATTGTCGCTGATTATTCAACAGTTTGATACCGGGGATATTAATATCATAATGATATTTATTCTTTCTGTTTTGATGATATCAAAGGTAACAACAGGATATGCCTATGGAATTCTGGCATCAATCCTTAGTGTGCTAATCCTTGATTTCTTTTTTGTAAAACCTTATCTTACCTTTGATACAATACAGCCTGGATATCCAATCACCTTTTTAATTATGCTCCTGGTAGCCTTACTAACCAGTACAATGGTGGTTCGTGTAAAAACACAGGCAAAGGCTGCAGTTACCAGAGAAAGAAAGACAGAGGTGCTGTATGAGATCAATAAAAAGCTTCTGGTCACCAGAGAGCTTAAGAATATTATCAATCTCACAAATGAATATGTAACCTCTATCTTTGGCAGAGCAACGATATTTTATCCCGAGGATCCGGTGAGCGGAAAGAAAGGCTATGTACTGCAAACTGAGTCAGAGGTTAATCCGGCACTGTTACAGACACCGGAGGAGGAAGCAGTTGTTCACTGGGTATTTGTAAATAAAAAGCGTGCAGGCGCGGGAACGGATACGTTGATGGGCGCAACAGGCTTTTATATGCCGATTCTGTCACAGGGCAATGTGTTGGGGGTGCTGGGAATCTCCTGTGAGGAAGGAAATACGCTGAATCATGATAATAGAACGTTTTTAAGAATGATAGGCTCTCTTGTGGCAATGGCATTGGAACGGCAGCGATTATCCGATGAACAACGTCATATCATGGTTGAATCAGAAAAGGAGATTATGAGAAGCAATCTCCTTCGGGCTATTTCCCATGATCTGAGAACACCCTTAACAGCCATAAGCGGAGCATCCTCAGTATTACTGGAAAATAAAAAAAACATTGACCAACAAACCCATGATAAATTATTATTGGATATCAAGGAAGACTCCCAGTGGCTAATACGTATGGTTGAAAATCTGCTGTCGATTACCCGAATTAATAAAGCTGCTATGAGTGTTAAGAAAACACCCCAGGCTGTGGAAGAGGTGGTCTCCGAATCACTGGTCAGAGTCCGTAATAAGTATAAGGGATATCATATAAAAGTGAGGGTGCCGGAGGAGGTATTGTTCGTACCAATGGATGCAACCTTAATTGAACAGGTGATTATTAACTTGTTGGAAAATGCCATAAAGCATTCCGAGAAGGAAGCGCCTATTGAGTTCATTGTAACAAAGGACGAAGATTATGCTATATTTACAGTGAGTGATAATGGTGAAGGGATTACCCCGGAGGAGATTCCGTACCTTTTTGAAGGCTATTCTTCCGGTAAGAGTAAAACTGCAGATTCCTCCCGCGGAATGGGGATTGGCTTATCTATTTGCCGATCAATTATACAGGCGCATGGAGGAACAATAGAAGCAGAGAATAAAATAGATGGCGGTGCAGTATTCCGCTTTATATTACCAATTACAGGAAGTGATAAGGATGAATAATAAACAGCAAATCTTAATTGTTGAGGATGAAAAGGGAATTAGTAACTTCATGACCTCAGTGCTTACGTCAAACGATTATCAGGTCTTAAAATGCCAGAATGGTAAGGAGGCAGTTTCATTAACAGCGGCTAATAGTCCGGATTTAATCCTGCTTGATCTGGGCTTACCGGATATTGATGGCCTGGAGGTTCTGTCGCGGATTCGTCAATGGTCCGATGTTCCGGTTATTGTGGTTACTGCCAGAGGTGATGAGACAGAGAAGGTAAAAGCGCTGGATCTGGGAGCTGATGATTATGTGACCAAGCCCTTTGGAACTCTGGAGCTTTTGGCACGTATCAGAACTGCGATTCGTCATCAGCAAAAGGGCTATAATCCTTTAGAGACAGACAAGATCAGCATTGGAGAGCTTGTTATTGATTTAGTAAAGCGAAAGATAACAATGAATGGCGAAATGGTTCATTTAACCCCGATTGAATATAAGATTCTGGTACTCCTTGCAAAAAATATTGGAAGAGTACTTACGCTTGACTATATCTGTAAAGAAATTTGGGGACCTTATACGAATGAACATAATGCCTTGCGGGTAAACATGGCAAATATACGCCGAAAAATAGAGGTAAATCCTGCTGAGCCTAAGTATATACATACCGAGGTAGGAGTAGGATATCGTATGATGGAGGAAGTGTAAGATGCAGGTCTGCGCTATCTGAATATATTTGCAACATTCATTATTGTAGTTTAAATAGGGCTTTTGACGCTCAAAGCAATAAGGGAGTGCATTCTGTATGACACAGATTCACTCCCTTTTTTGTGGATTAAAGTTATTTGAACATATCCGGAGGTGGATACATTAACTTTATATTCTAGCTTTTACATTATTTATCTGAGGAATTACCAAATGAATTATATTCATTGTGAAGCTTTTCTTTATTTAATTTGTCCTTTTCGGAATGGTGGGCAGTTATATCGACACCGGCCTTGTTAAGATGTTGGTTCTCTTTTTCTTTTCTATATTTTTGATTTGACTGTTTACTCATAGATTCACTCCCTTTGATTATCATAAAATTAGTGTGTCAGAAATCCATATATTTATACAACGGATATAGGATGATTCGCATAAGTATGGTAAGACAATAAAAATTCAATTTTCATTATTTTTATTTATAAGAGGTCTTAGCACTACTTGACATAGTGCAAATAAGCTCTGCCAGTTCTTCCGATAAACAGGGTGATTTATCAAGCAGCCACTGATGCACCAGTGAAAAGCTTCCGATACAGTGGTATAAAAATACATAGCGTTCCGTATAAGGGGCTGTTTTGGATAGGTATAAATTCATATAGTAATCGGTTAAATGCTTTTCAAATTGATTATTATTGTTATTGGTGAGAAAAAGTTCAATAATTTTATGATTCTCCTTAAAATAATTTAATATTTTAATAATAGAAGCTACCCGTTCTTCATAAGTGGTCTCGTAGGGAGTCATCCAAGAGTCACCCATTACCTCAGACATGTTATGGAAGACCTCCATATGTACATCTAACAGCAAGTCATTTATATCTTCATAGTTTGAATAAAAGGTGGAGCGATTGAGGCCAACTAATTCGCAAAGTTCTTTAATTGTAATTTTATTTAAACTCTTTTTCTTCATTAAAATAAGTAAGGACTTCTTAAGCAATTGCTTACTCTTTTTGATCCGCGTATCTAGTTTCATAAAAATGTCCCCTATTTGTCTAATTTTTATAGTAACATCATGCAAAATAACCAAACAACCTGCTAACCAACATATCCGAAAAAATGTTGATTGATAATATTATAACAAAGTATATAATAAAAAAATAGAGAAAAAAGGAGAGATGTGTTGAAATGAGTAATATTTGTGTAGTAACCGGCGGCGGAAGCGGCATGGGATTAGAAACAGCAAAAATTCTTGGAAAAGACCATAAAATTATTCTGGCAGGAAGAACAGTTTCAAAATTAGATAGCGCAATTGCTGAATTAACGGCTTTAGGGATAGATGCAACAGCATTTCCATGTGATGCCGGAGATCGAGAGTCAATAAAAAAAATGGCTGCTTATGCTGCAGCACAGGGAAACGTGAAAACAGTAATTCATGCAGCGGGAGTTTCCCCACATATGGCCAGTGCAGAGACGATATTTACCATCAATGCGGTCGGAACAATTAACATTGTTGAAGAATTTGCAGAGGTAATGGGTGAAGGAAGCTGCATCTTAAATGTTTCCTCCATGTCAGCATATATGCTGCCGGAAAGCAGAGTACCAAAGCAAGTATATCAATTAAGCCTTACGGATGTGAATGCATTCCAAGCAGCGGCAAACCAGATGATTGCAGCCGTACCGGATGAGCAAAAAACGGGAATGGCATATACAATATCTAAAAATTTTGTTGTGTGGTATACCTCTAGAATGGCAGTACGTTACGGAAAGAAGGGAATCCGTATTGTTTCCATCTCTCCAGGAACCTTTAAAACTCCTATGGGAGAAGTTGAAGGAGAAGAGGCAGCTGCATTTGCTTTAAGAGGTGCCATGGGACGTATGGGTGAACCGGATGAGATAGCAAAAATGATGGCGTTTATGGTCAGGGATGAATGCAGTTATCTTTGCGGAGTAGATATTCTGTATGACGGAGGAGCTATTTCAGCTCATACCGCTATGATGGAAACCATGGTGTAATAGAGAATTATAAAAGAAAATAGCACGCACTTTATCGTTTTGTTAAGAAACAGAAAAAGTGCTGCTATTTTTTTATTTATCTATGTTAAATCCAGCCTTGATCTTTCCAGAATTTCATATCAAGCGGACTGTAGTCCATGTCCTTATGCATCTGCTTCATAATAAAGAACATAAATCTAGCTTTAATCCCGGGCTTTACACGACCATGTTTATGCTGAATTGCCTTCGCCAGCCTTGCTGCTTTCCGTTCTGCCTTTGTTTTTCTTTTCTCACTCATTTCATTCCAATTCATAGCAGCGACGGTTACCGGAAATCGATATATTTTGCCGACGGACCACCAGAACATCTGGGAAGCAATCTGTTTCGTGGTTTTGTCTGCACCGGCTCCTGCTGTAGTTGAAATTGCAACCCCAATTTTCTTCTTCATGGAAGGATGAGGTCGGTGTGATATATAACGGTATCCCATATGATCAAAGAAGGTTTTAAGCTGACCAGACATACTTAAAACATATGTGGGGGAATCAATGATAATTACGTCGGCTGCTTCAATGGCAGTTATCATTTCTTCAATCTGGCTGCGATGGGGACAGGTGTCTTCACCTTTCATGACACATTGAAAGCAACCTACACAAGAATTAATGTGGTTAACATAAAATTCAGAGGTATCTTCCTTCGCACAATTTAGTTTGTCTAAAAACATATGAGTTATATGATAAGTACTTCCCTTATGTAACTGTCCATGAAGAACTGCTATTTTCATAATCCATACACCTCCGCGAACTGGGTAACCAAAAGTTCGATTTGTTTTAGTGCCTCTTCCAGCGTTATAGTTCCATAATCATATTTTTGAAGCAGAATAAGAATTGGGGCATAAAAGTGATATGCCATAATGGAAGTATCTCTAACGATGGATGCATTTTTAGTTTGAATTACTGCAAATAATCCAGCCTGATACTGCATAGGAATCGTTATGAAATACTTCGCGTACACATCACCGATTTCCGGCCAGCCGTAAGAGCTTATCATAAATAATTTCCTGCATTTTGATAGGAAAGGATCACTTGCATAAATCTGAAAAGTCTGTTTGATCATACCAATCAGCAGCTCCAATGAAATATTCATATACTTGCTGTCATCATCCAATACCGGGTTAAAAATACTTTCTGTACGTTCCTCGAAGCTTTTGACAATGGAATTAAATATATCCTCTTTCCCTGAATAATGCTTGTAGATGGAAGCAGCCTTAATCCCGACGGTCTCAGCAATATCTGACATAGATACACCGTCGTAGCCCTTGACAGAAAATAAAGACAAAGCCTCGTTTAATATTCGTTCCTTTGTATTAATCATTGTTATCATCCTTTTTGCTGGCTAATGTTCGTTAGCTTTATTTTAGCTAATAATCGTTAGCCTGTCAATATTATATTGGCATAAAGGTGCTGATGAGTATAATTCCTGCAATCGTTACGTTACTTACATTAAGTGTAGCTTGGTTTGATTTGACAGAGGATAAGCAGACACAAATTGCGAAAGAATTGGCGGAATGAAGAAAGGCAGAATAATTCATCGAAAAGAGTTGTTTTTAATCTTTAAGATATATAATTGCGCCGATAATAAATACCACAAGTCCTGCAACCTTTCGGATACTTATTTCAACATCGTTGGCAACCGCATCGATAACCAGACCGCTTAATAGCTGCCCGGAAAGAATTAGAATAATGGTACTGGAGATCCCCAGCTCCGGCATAGCTCTGGTGGATAGATAGATGATAGATGCACCGAATAAGCCGCCAATTAGCCAGAGGGGTTTGACCGTTGTAATTCGGCTATAATAGCTTAGCTTGCCATTTATTAAATTAATAAGCAGAATGAAGCTCATGCCTACAAGCAAGCTATGCAAAGTTGCCATACTTGGTGTGATATATTTACTAAGCTGGGAATTGATACTTGACTCAATAGTAGTAAAGATTCCTGCCAAAATTGCCAACAACATATAAAACAGATTCATAATGCGCTCCCCAAAGGTCTTTGTCTATAATTATGATGTTAAGAGCAAATATATACAAGTCAAGTTGAGGCAACCCTAAGTAAAAAGGAAAACCTGAGGAGTAAGCAGAACTAGCTAGAATGTGTAGTTTTCGATAAGACAATGGCGGCTTGTGCTGTAACCGGAGATCGAGAATATGATCTGCAATGAAAGCATAATGAACACATAAAATAACCCCACCTGCAATAACAGGTGGGGTTATACTAAAATGTTACTTCTTCAATCGCCTTATCGAGGAAAATCTCTCCGTCTAAATGCTCAAGTTCATGACAAAAGCACTTTGCCATTTCATTTTCTCCGGTAATCAATAGCTCTTCCCCATTTTCGTTCAGTGCTTGAATCGTGACCTTTTGAGGGCGGATTGTTTTAACAAAACGGTTAGGAAAGCTCAAGCAGCCTTCGATGCATTCTTGCTCCCCGTTGTAGCCAACGATTTTAGGATTTACTAACTTTAAGTAATATCCATTATAATCAACGACAACCAGCCTTTTTAAGATACCAACCTGGTTAGCGGCTAAAGCGGCTCCGTTTTCGGTATGATGTAGAGTTTCCATCATATCATCAAGTATTTGACGGATTTTATCATCAACATCAGTTACCTCTTTGCATTTTTTTCGAAGTATTGGATCATTATGATATCGTAATTGTCTAATAGCCACTGGCATCCCTCCTGCTGCATTCAGCTCTTGATTTTCTTGTACTTTCTTCAAATATAAAAACCTCTTCGATGGAGCATTCAAATACGTTTGAAATATCATAGGCAAGCCAAATGGACGGTTCGAATTTCTCGGTCTCGATGGCATTAATTGCTTGTCTTGAAGTGCCGACCAATGAGCCTAGCTGTTCCTGGGTTAAGCCTTTTTGCTCTCTTAGTTCTTTGATTCTGTTTTTCATTTACGCATTCCTTTTCTGTAATGTTAACCTTACATAAAGTATAGAGGAATTGTATTGTAATGTCAACCTTACATTGTCATTTTCTTTAAGAATAAATTTAAGAATAAATAAGATGTAAAACCGACAAAAAGAAAAATTGACAAAAAAGAAAACCTACAAAACTATTGGTAAATAAGCTTTGTAGGTTTATAAGCTATGGTTACAAGGGGGCATTTATATTCTTGTCCGTGTATCTTTTATAGAAAGCATAACACTCTGTTATAACAAAGGAAATAACAATGTAGAGTAATCCGTACATAGGCAATTTAGAGAATAGGATATCGTTTGCTTCTAAATAAACAGAGATCGCTACATATATAATTGAGCCAACTAGAGTAAGAAGCCCGAAGCATTCATTAGTCCATCTCCAGATATTTTTGTGCATATTCTGCTGTAATGATTTATAGCCTAACATATTCTTCGTATCCTTTGGGGAATAGAAAAATAAAAAGAAACTGTAACACAGACAAATCAAACCGAGATAGATATCTCTCATGATTAACACCCTTTCTATACTTGCTAAGAATTAAATGAGTTTACTCAATTAAAATGTTTTATTATATTATATCTGATTTTAATAAAACAATAAACATGAATATCCAATTTTGTTTATTTTCTTGGAACAGCAGTAATGGATGTATAACTATAAAAGGGCATATATATTGTTTTTATATCCCACATTTTTTATAAGAAATATAGATGATGAATCAGAAAGTTAATCTAAAATTTTTAGCCGCTTTTAAATATTCCAAGATAAGCGGATGAGGATTTTCATAAGTTGAACTTAATTGAGGTTGAAATAGTGATGCAAGAAAAAATGTATTACTTTCAAGGATCATAATACGTGCGTCTCCCTCCTCATCCACACCAATTACTTTAAAACCATTTTCATTCAATAAATTTTGAAAGATTTTATTAAGTCCAAAATTACAATTATATTTTTCTTCAATTACTTGGCTATGATAAAGGTTATGTAAGATTGAATTTTGATCTATTCTAATATGCCGTGTCTGCCCGATAAGAGAGCAGGATAGGGCGGTAATATAATCATTTGCATCATATGGATTAAAGCAGGTATCTTCTAAGGCACTAATATGTAGAACATTCCTGCCAAACTCAAGAACGGAATGTTGAAAGCCTCCGCAGGTTCCTAAAAAAGGGAAATTATTTTCCCTTGCGAATTTTATGGCATTAAGTGCGCCGTTCATACTTCTATACGGGCTTCCCGGAGCGCACCAGATTCCATTATATTTTTGTAATTCTTTATTGCTGGTTTCAAACATAGTAGTGGGCAGCCATTTTAGTTCAACCTCTATTCCCAGTTTTTTAGCACCATGCCGGATTGCTTCGTCTGTTGCTAAATGAGATGGGCGTCCATCGTAGTCACCGATAATTCCTATTCTGATTTTAGAATTCATAATACCCCTCTTTCTTCCTTTATTAGCGAGTAATCCAATCTTAAAAATATATCAATGTGAGCTTAGGGAAGCATTAAATGCAATTGTGGTAAGTGTTCCATGCGATATCGTTAAAGCTATTTTTTTAATAGCAAGCGAATACCAAAATAAATTAAGATAATACCTACGCATATGTTTAAAAGATCAATAATATTCTGAGATAGAAATCCACTAATTACTGTTCCCAGGATAGCAATTAGTGATAGAAAACAAAGTGTAGATAAGACACATCCTAAACCAAAAAAGAAGAGTTGCGTTTTGTTATAGTTATTTTCAATGATCTGTGTCGAAAATACTCCGCTCCAAAAGATAATAGTTAGTGGATTAGAGGCTGTTAAAAGAAGTCCTTGAGCAAATATACCTTTTCCGGATATATTTGAAAATAGGGTGATACTTGGTAATAATGTGATGTGAAAGGCTCCTGCTATTGTATTTGCCCCGAATAAAACCAGTACCATACAACCGAATAACTTGATCACTAATTTAACTCTATTGTTATTAATGATTGCAGACACTCCAAGGCCTGATAATGCTATATAAATGGAATCAACAATAGCAATTGCCAGAACCAGAGACAAGCCGATCAAAAGTCCATAGGATGCAGAGGTATGAAATACCATCAGGCACATGGGTCCAACTGCCAATTGAAGTATCATACCAAATTTCAAGCCTCTCAATATCATATAAGTTCTCCCCCGAAATATTAAATACTCAATAAATCATTTAAAGTTGTAATACTATAATATACTTATAAAATATGTAAATAGATTTCCTTATTATAGCATTCTAATTCTTATACATCAATGATCAAATATCCGGTATGGGGCTAACCGATAATTGAAGAAGGCATTATCCAATCCCAACGGATACATTGGGATGCTTATATTGACCGTGCTTTTGTGTGTTCTTTCCATATTGAATTGAGAACTTAGGACATTGATGAAGACAGCCAAGGCACATGACACACTGATCTACAGTCCATACAGGTTTTTGGTTTTGAATATCAATAGCACTAATTGGGCAATTTTTCGCACAGATACCACATCCAATACAGGTGTCTGTAAGCCAAAAATTATTTGTTTTTCTCATTTTCTCATAATTACGATAATAAGTTTGAGCTACAAACAATGGTGGCTTTCTCCTCATGAAATCTCCTGATTCTTGTTGGACGATCTTTGTTAGAATTACATCTATTTCTCGCTCAGCCTTTTCGTTTATTTTTCTTACCTTTTCCTTGTTACTTAAGTCAAACATAGGAGTCCAGTTGTCAGGCATCTTAACACCAAAATATGCATCCACAGAATAAGCATTTTCCTGTAAAATACGATTAGCAAAATATCCTGTCTGCCCAGGAGTAGTTCCATAGGTTGCTACAAAATAAAGATAAGGCTTTTCTTTTGTAACCAGCTCTAGTTTTTTTAAAAAATCGCATACAATTACCGGCAAACCTAATCCGTAGGTCGGAATAATAATGCCGATATTTTCATTTGCGGGTACATCAAAGGAATGGATATCCTTTTTCATGACATCTGTAATAGATATCATTCTATCATTGGTTTTGTTGGCAATCCTTGTCGCAATATATTTACAGTTACCTGTTGCAGAAAAATAAAATATCATAAAAATCCTCCTATTCACCGCTTCTGTCTGGCGCAGTTTTCATAATTTTTTTAATATCAGCAACTAGTGATTCCAGTCTGTCTAATTCGTTATCATCCGGGTCTAAATAATAATATATGCACGTGCCTTCTTTTCTGGATTTCACAATACCGGCATCCTTAAGTATTTGCATATGATGTGATACTGCTGGTCTTGAAAGATGAGTTTTATCTGCAATATCTATCACACGGCTTCCATTGCAGCTGCTCTCCATCATGATACATAACAAATGCTGCCGTACCTCATCGCCCACCGCATTTAAAACCTTTCTGCAGGCTTTAAAGTCTTCCTTTAATTTTTTTGTCTCGTCGCACATATTGCATCGTACCTCCATTTGTTTAAATGTTTAAACAGTTGGATTATATCATATTTTTGGGGTAAAAGTTTATTCATAAAGAAAATCGAGACGGTTAATATATCAATATCCTAGTTTGCTTCGGTGAGAAATATACCTTTTAATGCACTAAAAAATCCCTTCGAGAAGGGATTTTATAATAAAGAATATTTCTTTAATCAATTAATACT
>JAQZBD010000075.1 GCA_029239235.1 Herbinix sp. | reverse complement strand
TTCGGTGCTTGTAAAGGACAGGTAGCACCGGGGGATATGACTTATTTCCGTGTTACTACCGATGACCAGAAGGGCATCATGAAGGCTTATCTTGGAGAAGGACGTTTTCAGGAGGAGGAGATCCCAACCAAGGGCGGTCTTGCAAACTGCTATGTTCCTGAGCTGCAAAAGCTGATGCAGTATATGTGCAAAAATGGCTATGAGCATCATGTTTGCTTTGTACGCGGACATGTGGCGGATGTCATAGAAGAAGCATTCACAAATTATATGGGTGTAGAGGTTTATAGACACAGCTAAGCTTAAGAGGCCCATTATTTAATATAACAGCCCCCCCATAGACTTTAAGTCCCACTGAAATATGTGGGATTTAAAGTCTTTTTTATCATATCTTCCTATTTGTCTTTTGGCACATTCTATTTGTTCGGCTTATATTATTAATGCTTTTTGGTACGATGAAACAAAAGGGTATCATTATTTATGTAGAAAAAGTATGAAAATAGAAAAAAGGATACCTGAGGTTTGATTAGAGGATTGTATAATAATGAAGGAAGAATACAATGTTAGATATAAGGAGTGGTGAAGGAATATACGGGAGGCATGAAAATGAAGAGCATAACGAAGAATTTATTAACAGAGGATCAAATTAGGAATCTGGTTAAGGTTAACTTTGGTGATAGCTGCGGCGTTGGTAATATTACTGAGCTAAAGGGGGGGATGTTTAACTCTGCATATCTGATAGAGCGTCCTCAGGAGAAGGACAGTATTGTGCTAAAGGTTTCCATAAAGCCGGGTACAAAGACCTTAACCTATGAAAAAGACCCTATGCCAACAGAGGTGGCAGTATTTAAACTAGTGGAAGAAAGAACGACAATTCCCACACCCCGGGTATTAGCCCATGATTTTAGTAAAAAGCATATCCCAAGCAATTATTTCTTTATGACTGCGTTAGAAGGTATTGCTATGAACCGGGTGCAAAAAAAGATGTCAAAGGAAAATGAAGCCGCATTAAAAAAAGAACTGGCAGTTTACCTGGCACAGCTTCATCACATTAAAGGCGATTATTTTGGTTATTTTACAGAGGATGAGAACCGCCAATATAAGACCTGGAAGGAAGCCTTCTTACATATGATGTCCATGCTATTAGAGGATGGGAAGAAGAATGGTACGAAGCTGCCTTATGAACGATACGAGAGAGTTTTAAAAGATAAATCCTGTTATCTCGAAGCAGTGAAGGAGCCTTCCTTAGTAGATTATGATTTATGGTCGGGTAATGTATTTGTAAAGCAGCAGGGGGAGAACTATGCACTGGAAGGGATTATTGATTTTGAGCGTGCTTTCTGGGGAGATCCCCTGGCGGATTTCGGAGGAAGTGTCATGTTGCTGGACAATATTTATGAGGAGGCTGACCTATGGAAGGTGTATCAAGAGAAAGTGAAGCTTGGTAGGGAGCTGTCAAAAGATGATTATATCAGGAGAGCCTTCTATGGGCTGTATATCTATACGATAATGGCTGCCGAAACCTTTCGCTATGGCTTTGTTTATAGCCATATCCAGAGATTATTTGCGATGAAAAATATCAAAAAATATTTAAAGATATTGGAGGAGGCATAGATCGGAGAAATTTATATGGGTGACAAGCGTGATGCAAAGATAGATGGTACGCAAGAGGTATTGCTGGAAAAGACTCCTGTAAAAAAATTAATCTGGAGGCTGTCCATACCTTCCGTCATTGGTATTCTCTCCTATAATTTATATCATATCATAAATACAATCTATATTTCCCGAGGGGTGGGTGCTTATGCGGCGGGAGGCCTTGCAATCACACTTCCTTTATTCATCTTCCTTTCAGCCCTTAGCAGTACCATGGGCGCAGGAGCAGCTTCAATTATTTCCAGGGCGATGGGAAAGAAGGATATGGAGAAGGCGAACAAAGCAGCAGCCAATACCTTTGTGGTGTTCTGGGCTATGGCTTTGATTGTTACACTGCTTGGACTATACTTTTTGGAGGAGATGCTTTATGCCATGGGTGTAACAGATAAGCTGCTGCCATATGCTAAGGAGTATTCCAGAATCATTCTTATGGGTGCAATCACCAGCACAGGGTTCTCCAGCATCATACGGGCGGAGGGCAGCAGTAGGTATGCCATGTATCAGTGGATTATTCCGGTAGCTGCCAACATGATTCTAGATCCAATCCTTATTTTCTTATTTCACATGGGGATTCAAGGGGCGGCGATAGCCACTGTGCTTTCCCAGTGTATCTCAGTAGCTATGTTTTTTTATTACTTCTTCTTCTCGGGAACAAGCTGCTTAAAGCTTAGAGCACACCATTTTCTGCCGGACGCCAGAGTAATCGGAGAAATACTATCCATTGGTATGCCTTCTTTTTTACAAATGGCAAGTCAGAGCTTAACCATAGTTATTATTAATAATGTGCTTAGGAAATACGGGGGAGATTTAAATATCAGTACCTACGGCATAACCAACAGAATTACAATTTTTTTAATGATTCCCCTTCAAGGAATCGTACAGGGGATTCAGCCGATGATAGGCTATAATTATGGTGCAGGAAGCAAAGCGAGGGTAGGAGAGACCTTAAAAGCTGCATCCAGCATCGCAGGTTGCTATGGTTTGGGAATTTCCATATTGATAACTCTGATACCAAAGCTATTTCTATATCCATTTACCTCAGAAGCAGAGGTTATTAACATAGGCAGCGGGATTTTAAAAATAACCAGCCTGGGGATGATTTTCACAGGAATCCATATGATGCAGCTAGCATATTTTCAAGCAATCGGCAAATCAAGGATATCTCTGGTACTGTCTCTATGTAATTATATTCTGTGTTTTATACCTGTCTTACTGGTGATATCCTCGCTGTTTGGAGTGAAGGGGATATGGCTTTCTTTTCCCTTATCGGGTATAATTACACTAGCAATCTCCTCAATCTGCTTAAGATTTCAGATGCGAAGAGAGAAGATAGGGAGAATCTAATATAAGTAAGGGTTGATGAGTATGCGTCAGGAGGAATTGGTAAGGGTAATCGAGCGCCAGGATGAAAAGAATACGAGATTTATTAAAGAGAATTTTCGTCAAATGATAGAGAATGAATTTGTAGTCGGCAATATTCTAATAAGCTATTTGGATTTTATCGAAAAAAATAATAATCCGGAACTCTACTATGGTGACTTTAATGAGCTTATAAAGAAGGGCGGACCTCCGACTAAGAAGCTAAAGGATTTTGATATCAGCAAGCAGATTACCAGTCAGGGCATGTATCTGCATAAGCACACTTATATTGAGGTGGATTACGTGTACCGGGGCTGCTGTACCTATTATATTGATAATGAGACAAACGCATTTCAACTAAAGGAAAAGGAACTGTGTATAGTGAATCAAAATGTGGTTCACGGTATAGAGATACAGGGAGAAGATCCTATTGTAATTAAGTGTATGATACCCTTTGAATATATTGAAATAGATCAATTCCCGAAACCGGGACAGGAAGTAGTGGTGATGAACTTCCTGCGGCATGCGATGAATGAGAATATCACAAAGCCCACTTACCTGATCTTTCGCATAGAAGATACAGAATATATGGAAGAATTAATCTATCACATGTTTTGCGAATTTCTGGGAAAGCCCTATGGCTGGAGGAGGGCAGTGAAGAATCACTTATCGAACCTGTTCCTCTATCTGATGCGTGTAAAAGAGGAGGAACTGGTACAAGCCGTCGAAATGGAGGAGGAAAATCTCAACATTACTAAGGTGCTGGATTGTATTCGAAAAAATTATCAATATATTACCTTGAGGGACTTGGCAAAGGATTTTCATTTTCATGAAAATTATCTTAGCAGGATGATAAAGCAGCATTGTCAGATGAGCTTTCGGGAGCTGCTGTGTGAGATTAGAATAAAGGAAGCCAAAAAGCTGCTCATGGATACGGAACTATCAGTAACAGAGATATCGGCAAGGATTGGATATCAGAAACCGAATTTCTTTTTTAAGCTCTTTAAGGATCATTGCGGGAAGACACCGATTGAGTTTCGTAATGAGTGTAGAAGATAAATATATGGAAGTAATTTAAAAGTTTTGTTCTGAGTTAAAAATTATATTTATATATATTTAATGAATTCCATTTTGACTTAAAACTGGGAATATGATATATTTACCTGCATGAATATTATTTATCGCTTAAGATAAAGCTTACAGCATGGCGCTTCAAAGAGATGAAGAGAAAGAAAAGCAGTGAAAGAAATGTAGCTTAAGCTGAAAAAGCAGCAGCCAGGCAGGCAAAAATACTCTTAATTCAAAGGTGTAGGTGAAAAGACATGATAAATCCCGCAAAATTATTTAAGCTCAAAGGTGCATGGAATCAATTTGTAAAAAATCATCCGAGATTTCCACAGTTTATGGATGCTGTAAAAAATACGGGTATTGAAGCTGGGACAATTATAGATATAACTATAACTACTCCGGAAGGAAAAAATCTAAGTACAAACATCAAGGTAACACCTTCGGATAAAGAACTATTAGAGGAATTAAGCGATTTACTTCGGAATAGTTGAAAGAAAGAAGGTAGAGGTAAGGATGTCTGACTCTCTGATTACAAAAAAGGCAATCGCTACAGGACTGAAGGAGCTTACCAAGCAAAAAAGCTTTGATAAGATTACAGTTTCGGATATCACACAGATCTGCGGTTTGAACCGGCAGACCTTTTATTATCATTTTCAAGATAAGTTTGAGCTGGCGGACTGGATTTATTATAACGAAGCAATCTCTATTATTGTAAATGATATGGATAATGACAACTGGGAGGAGAAAGTCCTGTTGTTCTTAAAGAAGCTCAAGGAGGAAGATTACTTCTATATCAGCACTCT
The DNA here is from genome assembly GCA_029239235.1 of Herbinix sp. GTDB lineage: Bacteria > Bacillota > Clostridia > Lachnospirales > Lachnospiraceae > Mobilitalea. The sequence goes on along the minus strand of JAQZBD010000075.1, from coordinate 10,999 downwards.
AAAGGCTTCCGTAGAGAATGAGTTCCGGGAATATTTATTTAAGATTATAGTCAAGCTGTTGTGTGATATGTTTGGTGAGATAGCCATACAAGCGAAGGAACGGGAAAAGGATATTCGTTTTATCGCTGAGTTTTACGCCCATGGCTTTATCGGTGGAATTGTTTCCTGGGCTCACAATGGGATGAAGGAAACACCGGAGTATCTGGCTGAAAGACTAAAGATGCTGCTGATTGGCACAGAGAAGTACCTTCCCGTATTCACTAAAAATGTGTAACAGCGATTTGTCCTTTTATTTTAATAAGAAGAGTATTTTACTTTTCTCATTAAGAATGTTTTATTTTAGTTATTCGTTAAGATGTTCTAATAATAGTAATGCATGAAGAACATTTTAGTTATTCATTATGAACCTTTATTTAGCTTATCATTAATAAAATAAGAGACGAATAACTCTTTTGCTTTGATAGGATCCTTAGCCTTACAGATTAATAAGAACTCCTTTTGAACCAAAGGATACTCTTCCATAGAGAACCGATTTGGAAAAGCGTTGATACCAAGCTCAGTTATATTACGGGCACATCGTTTGGGAGAACGGTTCATTCTCTTTAATGCAATATCCACAGCTGCAAGCAATGCAGCTTTTTTTATTTCCTGACGAATTCGCCGTTTCTTAGATTCCTTCACTTCTGATTCAGTCTGATGCATTCCCTTCTTTCCTCCGTTTCTGACTATAGCCTCGGTAGATAAGCATAATAATCGAATAAATCATAATAAGGATTTGTCCGACAAATACCTACATTTACTTAAACCTAAAGCGGTGACTATGGGTGTATATCTATCCATATGGGCGAAGACCGGGCCTCCCATGATTGCCTGCACTTGGCAATCATGGGATGTTAAAGGCAAGCCCAGGTGGATAGATATACACCCATAGTCACCTCACAACCTAAATCTTTCCCCATTTGTCAGGCAAGTCATAATAATATGCTAACCTTATTCTATTATGACGAGCTAAGTCTTCCCATAGACAAATCTAAGAATTTGTCGTGTTTTTTACCAAATTGAGTCCAGTGTCTAAAAACTCGACAACGGTTTAGAAGTGTCTAATTACATTGAAAGACGGTGGTGATATACTTCCCGATATGATTCAGGCGGATGGAGTAAGCTTTCGTCTGACATTCAGACATTATAAATCGAGGAGTGAAGCAGATGAAACAAAACGTGACAAAAATGAGAATATTAAAAGTGCTTCTGGTAGTTGGCGTAATCGTGATACCGGTACTTTATAGCTATTTCTATCTGGGGGCATTCTGGGATCCATATTCCCGTCTGGATACCCTTCCGGTGGCAGTCGTTAATAATGATACAGGAGCCGTAATTAATGGAGAAAATCGCAATGTCGGTGAAGAACTGTGTGATGAGTTAAAGGACAGCGGTGAATTAAAATTTGTATTTACGGATGAGGCTGCTGCGAAGAAGGGAACGGAGGGCGAGGAATACTATGCCATGATCTCTATCCCGGAGGATTTTTCAAAGAATATCGCATCGGCTGAAACCGATGATAAACAGATGGCAACCATCACCTATAGTGCAAACGAAAAGAAGAATTATCTTGCCAGCCAGATTTTAAGCAGAGCCATGCTGGAGGTTGAGGAATCAGTTCAGTCAAATGTTGATTCGGAAATAGTACAGAAGTTGTCGGATTCTATTAATGAGGTTCCCAATCAGATGAATGAGCTGTCGGACGGTCTGACTCAGCTGCAAGAGGGCTCCGGAGAGCTTTTGGATGGTACTCATACACTGGCAGAGGGTGCAAACACCTTTTCAGACAAATTCGGCCAGTATCAAGAGGGTGTTACAGCATTAAAGGATGGCTCTGATTCCTTGAGTACAGGAGCAGCATCACTCAATAGCGGGCTTTCTGAATTACTGGAGGGCGCCAACAAACTAAGTACATCAACCGAAAAGATAGGAGACTTAACAACGGGAGCAAAGAGCCTTGCTGATGGAGCTCAGAAGTTAAACGAGGGTCTGATTCAGTATACAGCTGGGGTAGATACTCTGATATCAACCGTTGATAGCACTTCCAGCTTTTTAAAGCAATACGTAACACAAGTAAATCCAAGCATTATGAAGGATCCTGTATTTGCGGCTTTTATTACTAAGATGTCCGATCCTGCCAACGCCCAGAGCATCGAGACTCTTCAGAAAGCGAGCACCACCTTAAAGCAGGCCTCAAAGCAAATCAGTACCGGTGCAGCAGCATTATCAGAAGGCTCTAATAGCCTGCCACAGCTAAAAGCAGCCTTAGCAACCCTCTCGGAAGGACTTGAGAGTGCAAAAGCAGGTTCCGCGCAGCTGGCAGAGGGTTCAAAAGCTCTATCTCAGGGTGTTGATACAGTGAACACAGCCACAACTAAGCTATTGGATGCTGCGGATGATATCGCAGATGGAGCGCAAAAAGTAGAAGATGGGACTTCGAAGCTAAATGATGGTATTACAGAAGCAAAGGATGGAGTTTCTGATGCGATTACAGATACCAATGATCAGCTTAATAGCTTAAATGGCCTAGCAGATTATGCAAAGGATCCGGTAGAAATCGTAACGGACAATGTGGTATCAGTACCTAATTACGGTACAGCCTTCGCACCATACTTCATGTCTCTCTCCCTCTGGGTCGGAGCATTAATCATGTTTGTGGGTATCTATATGGATTCCAAGTCCAAGTTTAAGATATTAACAGAGAATTCAGAACATAAGCTGGCAAGAGGCTTCATATATCTGGTAATCGGTTTTGCACAGGCCCTTATACTTGCGTGGATACTGCAATACTCTTTGGGACTGGAGGTAGCTCATCCGGTATATTATTATGCTGCCTGCTGCCTGGTTTCCATGGTATTCATTGCAATTGTACAATTTCTTATGGTGTACTTAAAGGATGTCGGTAAATTCCTTACCATATTGCTGTTGATTTTGCAATTAACCTCTTGTGGAGGAACTTTCCCGATGGAAACAGTGCCTAATTTCTTCAATGTCCTGTATCCATACATGCCAATGACCTACTCCGTCGGATTATTCAAGGAAGTAATCAGCGGTACGATTGGTATACAAGCAAGAAATAATACCATTGTTCTGTTAGTTATCCTCGTTGTATTCATGGTTCTTACTTCATTATTTGCCAGAAGTAAGAATAAGAGAGAGGTAAGTATGAAGCAGAGTGAGGTATTAGAAGGATAGGCGAGGCGGTTTACAAGTAAATAATATCTGGACAGAAGTATTTCTGCGGAATATAATGTTTGTGAGAATATAGTTGATAATCAAAATTAGGTTTGATATATTAATTGTTTTGGCGGAGGTAATTCGTTGGTATGGAGAATAAAAAGGTCAAATTAAAACGCACAAAGCTGCATATTTTTTTAGAGGTTATCAGTTTTTTGATATTAATAGCTATGTTTTTTTCTTTGTATTTAAATTGGAGTTCTATACCCGAACAAATACCTGGACATTATAATGCATTGGGTGAAATCGACCGCTGGGGAAATAAATCAGAGTTATTGGTATTACCCGTCCTGAGCATATTTCTATATCTTCTGCTTACGGTTATATGCTTCTTTCCGGCGATATGGAATTTACCTACAGAAGTTACAGATAGGAACAGAGAGTTTGTATACTCAAACACGTTAACAATGATGATTCTATTAAAAGCTGTAGTCTTAGCTATCTTCTTCTATCTAAATCTCAATAGTATGCAGGCGAAGAATTTGTCGGTTTATTTCTTGCCAGTAATGTTGTTTCTCGTTTTTGGTATACTTATATTTTTTGTTGTAAGAATAATTCGAATATCCAAAAGATTAGGTTAGTATAGAAAAGAATCAAAGAGTAAGAACACCCTATTAACATAATAATCACAGCAAAGGCTGTCTGGAGTGTATTTATGTATTAAAATACCTCCCGGACAGCCTTTTTCATTGTATTTCTAGTGAATCAGCTTACTATTTCTTCTTATCTAGGTATGCTTAGGTCTTTACCAGAAATTATCGTACGAACGGTAATTAGAACCCGGCTGCCGTTGACCTCTGATGCGAGTCTGAATTTGACCTTGGTTTTGCTGATTTTGGCTTGGGTACTGAGCTTGGTTTTGGTACTGAGCTTGATTCTGGTTCGGAGATTGGTTCAGATCTGGATATAAGGCTTCATTCATATTCGGATTCAAAGGTTGATTTATTCCTTGATCCGGGTTTTGATTCTGAGCTAAACTCTGATCCGGGTTTCTATTTTCGTTTTGATTAAGAAATAAATACGGTGTTTGTGTTTGATTTTGTTGTCTGTAATATGCTTCTCGGTCGTCCGGCCCAAAGGATTCCTCAAGTGGAGGCTGTGTATCTTGGTTAACATTCGTTGTAGTTTTAGCCTTTTTATTTTTTGGTTGACGATTCCTAAGACTACCGAATAAAAAACCAAGAAGGAAGAAAATGATCATCAGTGCAATCATGACGACAAAGAAATTTGCTTGTGTAATTAAACTAAACAACATAGGGATCCCTTCCTTTCCATGTGCTCACTATCTATATATGCTGAATATCGACAGAAAGTGACAGTGTAAGTAAAGGATTGTAGGAAATGAAAAAAGGTCTATTCTCCTAGAAGATATTCTATTGACATATATATTGTGGTTGAATATAATATTGATACAACATATTGTACATAAAGCCTTAAACGAATGGAAATAATAGCATTAAGACAAGTGAAAAAATTGGATGAAAGAATGGAGTAAATGCCGTGATTTACGCGGTAGAATGGAGAATTCTATGGAACAACTACTATTAAAAAACTTTTTAAAAATATATGAGGATAAAAAAAGCCCATTAAGTCGTTTGGGTGAGTTCGTCTATCTTCGAACCTACTCCAGGTACCTGGATGATAAAAAAAGAAGAGAGCACTGGTGGGAAACAGTTCATCGAACCACAGCGTATAATGTGGAGCTGGGAATCCGCTATAGGCAGAAGAAAGGTCTGAATATTGACTGGGAGCAGGAGATGAAAGAGGCAGAGCTGCTATACGACCAGCTGTTTCACCTTAGAACCTTTACCTCTGGAAGAACCTTGTATATGGGTGGAACAGAGATTGTTAAGGAGTATCCTCTATCCAATTACAATTGTGCTTTTACTGATATTGAGTGCATGAGGGACTTAGTGGATGTATTCTATCTGCTAATGGTGGGCAGCGGAGTCGGAATTCGTATTGACAGAGCACATGTAGAAAGCCTACCTGCTGTGAGGCATCTTGAAATGGAGAGTGTGTATGACAAGACGGCGCGTTTATTCACGCTCAAAGAAGAAATGGAACATACACAACTAATCATTCGTGAACAAGAAAAGACAAAAGCGATTCTTAAGGTTGGTGACAGTAAAGAGGGGTGGTGTGAAGCTCTGGAACTCTATTTTGAGCTTGCTACCCTGGAGCAGTACCGCCATATTCATAAAATTGTTCTAGATTATAGTTATGTAAGACCTGAGGGAGAGCGGCTGAAACGATTTGGAGGCAGAGCCTCAGGGCATTCCTCCATTAAGCGAATGTTTGAAAAGATGAATCGTGTCTTTTTAAGAAGAGAGGATGGCGAGCTTAAGACCATAGATATCCTTGATATAGCAACGATTATTAGCGAAAATGTAGTGTCCGGCGGCGTTAGACGAAGTGCCATGATGGTTATTTGTGACGAAGATGATGAGGAAGTTATCCAGGCAAAAAGGAACATCTATCAGGTGGTAGATGGTAATTGGATAGAGGATAAAGCGATCTCCCATCGTAAGATGAGTAATAATTCAATTCTTTACACTCACAGACCAACCCTTAGCCGCATCACAGAAATTATTAACTCCATTAAAATCAACGGCGAACCGGGATTTATCAACGGGGCGGAAGCGACCCGAAGAAAGCCTACCTTCCGTGGTTGTAATCCTTGCGGTGAGATCTTACTACAGTCGAAACAATGCTGCAATCTCACAACGAATAATTTGATGGCCTTTGTAAAGGAAGATAAGCTGGATAAGGAAAGCTTAATCGAAGTTATGAAGCTTTCAACGAGAGTTGCCATCAGAATGACCCTGGTGGAGGTCGAACTGCCTCAGTGGGATAGGGTGATGCAGGATGATCGTATTATCGGCGTATCTCTTACCGGAATGATGGATATGGTAAATAGAACGGGTATGAGCTATGAGGACTTGGCAGAGCTGTTATCAGAGCTGCGTCAAGTGGTACATCAGGAAGGCCATCGCTATTGTGAAGAGCTTGGAATTAAGGCTCCCAAGCTAATGACTACCATTAAACCGGAGGGCAGTTTATCCACCCTTCCCTGTGTAAGCTCCGGTATTCACTTTGCTCATTCCAATTATTACATCAGAAGAATTCGAATTTCTGCGACAGATCCATTATATAAAATGATAGAAAAGCAGGGCTCCTATCCCATTTATAATGAGGTAGGACAGACGGATGAGGATTGTTCTATTAAAGTAATTGAATTCCCGATTAAAGCACCGGAGGGAAGAACAAAATATGAGGTTGGCGCTCTTGAACAGCTAGAGCTTTATAAGCTTAGCATGCTGTACTGGTCTGATCATAATTCCTCTATTACTGTTCATGTTCGTGAGAATGAATGGGAGGACGTAACCCAGTGGATTTATCATAATTTTGAATATGTGGTGGGTATTACTCTTTTACCTTTGCTGGAAGAGACCTATCCATTGCTGCCATATGAGTGTACCACAAAGGAAGACTACGAAAGTCGTGTAAAGCAGTTAAAGCCGATTGATTATGAGCTTCTGGCTATGCTGGACGATTCTGAGGAGAGGGAAATTATCGATAAAGAATGTGCTTCAGGTGCTTGCCCTATAAGGTAATAAAAGTAAATGTTATGAAGATATAAGAAAATAAGATAGCGTTACCAATGATTTTAACATGACGTTCATAGAAGAGGGGTTTTATCAAGGATTGGATAAAGCCCCTTTTTTTCGTCCGTGCTTCATAGATTGTGCAGAATAAACAAATTTAAGAAAAATGTATCCATATATTTCTATGGTTCGGTGTATTGTAAATTGTTCCAAGTCAACGTATACTTTGGAATAACGAAACGTGATGAAACGTGATGAAACGTATTAATAATGAAGAAATTTTAAATCAAACGTGACAAAACGAAACATCACGAAACGACACAAAGCTATTACCCATAGGAACAAAAATTTAATCATTGGAGGATGAGTTATGAAACGTACAAAAAGATTGATATCAGTGTTAGTATTAGTAGCAGTTCTATTTTCATTATTCCCCGTGAGTGTGCTTGCAAAAACGACAACAAAATATTCGTTGACAATTTCAGCCGCAGCAAGCACCGCAGATGCAATGGCGGATATAGCAAAGCTCTACAATAAAAAATATCCAAATGTTACATTGACCTTCAATTATGGCTCGTCAGGTTCCTTGCAAAAGCAGATCGAGCAAGGCTCACCGGTGGATGTATTTGTATCAGCAGCTACCAAGCAAATGAATGCGTTAAAGGATGAGAAGCTGCTCTACAATTCCACCATCAGAACCATCGCTTACAATAAGGTTGTTTTAATCGTTCCAAGTGACTCGAAACTGGACTTGAAGAAATTCACTGACTTAACTGGTGCTTCTGTAGACATTATTGCTTTAGGTGAACCCACCAGTGTGCCTGCAGGACAATATGGTCAGGAGGTTCTTACATATTATAAAATTCTAGATACGGTAAAGAAAAGAGCGGTTTACGCAAAGGATGTAACAGAAGTTCTGACCTGGGTTGAGCGCGGAAATGCAGATGCCGGTATTGTTTACCGTACTGATGCTATTAATTCCACCAAAGTAAAAATAGTAGCAACAGCACCATCCTATGCCCATACCAAAGTAGAGTATCCGGCAGCTGTTATCAGAGGAAGCAAGCACCCTAAAGTAGCAAATACCTTCGTAAAGTTCCTGGACACTCCTGATGCTCAGGAAGTATTAGATAAATACGGATTTACCTTTGACTAGTAGAAGTTAACATAACGAACTCAAATCCCAAGGTAAGGAGTTGAAGCAATGGAATTTGATATATCACCTCTCATAGTTTCCGTAAAAACAACACTGGCAGCAACGCTAATCACCTTTGTGCTGGGATTATTAGCTGCTTATTGGATGGCAGGCTACCGAAAAAAGCTAAAGGGCTTAATCGATGGAATCTTTATCCTGCCTATGGTTTTACCACCAACAGTTGTAGGTTTTCTCTTGCTAATACTGGTAGGCAGAAGGGGACCGGTAGGGAGGATTTTGCAGTATTTTGATACTAACATCATATTTTCCTGGAGCGCCACGGTTATTGCTGCGGTGGTCGTTTCCTTCCCGATGATGTATAAGACGGCAAAGGGAGCCTTTGAGCAGATTGATCAAAATATTCTCTTTGCAGCAAGAACCCTGGGGGTACCCGAGTGGAAAGTATTCTTAAAGGTGAGCATTCCCCTGGCTTGGCCGGGAATTGTGGCGGGGGGAATCCTTGCCTTTGCAAGAGCCTTGGGTGAATTTGGAGCAACCATGATGCTTGCCGGCAATATACCCGGAAGAACACAGACTATACCCATGGCAATCTATTTTGCGGTGGAGGGTGGTAATGAGAATCTGGCATACCTATGGGTTGCTTTGATTATGATAATTTCATTCCTGGTTATTTTCATCATGAATTACTGGTTGGAATACCAACAGAAATTTATCAGAGGAAGACGGGGGTGTTAGACATGAATCTAATCGTCAATATTAAGAAGAAGTTAAAGGGCTTTCAGCTTAAGATAGACTTTGAAGCAGATCAGGATATCCTGGGTATTCTAGGCGCCTCCGGCTCAGGGAAAAGCATGACCCTTCGGTGTATTGCCGGAATTGAGACTCCCGATGAAGGTAAAATAATTTTAAATAACCGGGTTCTTTTTGACTCTGAGAAAAAAATTAATCTGCCCTGCCAACAGCGCAAGGTGGGATTCTTGTTTCAAAATTATGCACTGTACCCCCATATGACAGTGGAAAAGAACATAGGCTTTTCCCTAAGTGGATTACCCAGTAATCAAAGGTCGGAGAAGGTGCTAAAGGCAATAGAGATGATGCATCTGAAGGATTTGGAGAAGCGTTATCCTGTAGAATTATCCGGAGGGCAGCAGCAGAGAGTTGCGTTAGCCAGAGCCCTGGTGGTGGAGCCGGAGGTATTATTATTAGATGAACCTTTCTCAGCGCTGGATGAATATTTACGAACCCAGATGGTAAATCAATTGATGGAAACCCTAAGTGATTATAAGGGGGCAACTCTTTTTGTAACCCACAATATGGAGGAAGCATATCGGTTATGCAAAAAGATTATGGTCATTGATCATGGAAGAAAAGAAATCTGTGGGGATCGGGAGGAGATCTTTCTGCGTCCTACCACCTTACCGGTAGCACAGGTCACCGGCTGCAAAAATATTTCGACCGCCAATCTTCTACCGGATGGCAGGCTTGAAGCGAAGGACTGGGGCATTACACTTAGCCCCCCGGAAAACGGTTCAGGCAAAGACATATCCTATGTTGGTATTCGAGCCAATCATGTTAAAATGGCGGAGGAACCGGGAAAGAATGTTTTTGAATTATGGCCGGTATATACCAATGAAGCACCCTTTCGAATTACGGTTTATCTCAGCAGAGTAAAGCCGGAGCCAAATTCCAGGGATTATGAGCTTCAGTGGGAAATGTCAAAAGACAAATGGGTAGAAAAAAAGGATCTCCCCTTACCTTGGAAGGTATATCTTGATCCGGAAAAATTAATTTGTATTTCTTAGAAGCTAAAAATAGCATCTAATATCTAATTTTAATAGTTTGTAAGTGAAACATAGAAAGGGCTGATATAAAATGTAGATACCTATATAACTACATTTTACATCAGCCCCTTTGGGTTATATCTCTTCTATTTCACCGATTCGATCCAGTACATATCCGCCTAAACCAGATAGTTCCTGCTTGAATTCTTTTGAATTGATTACATCAACAATTGCTTTAAATTCAGGTCGCTCCAGAGCTTCTTTTCGAAAGACGATATCCAATTGTTCCTCTTGTAAAGGGATAAAATCAATTCCACTAACCTGAAGAGCTGACTTTTCATTCCCAAGTCCTAAGTCCGCACCGCCTCTCGCGATAGTACTTGCTATAGCAAGATGGGAGGTACTCTCTCGTTGGTAGCCGGGAATCGTGCTTGCGCTAACGCCGAGCCTCTTCAGATGTCCATCCAGAAGAATTCTGGTTCCGCTGCCTTTTTCCCGGTTTATTATTGTGATATCATTTCTCTTTAAATCCTCCCAGCCTTGAATGTTCTTTGGATTTCCCTTCGCCACATAGAAACCCTGATATCTTTTTACAAGATGTACTAGGAGGGAAGGAACGCCGGGAAGCAAGCGCTTCACATATGGTATATTATATTGATCTGATTCAGGATCCCAAAGGTGTACTGTTGTTAAATGCACTGCCCCATGATAAAGGGAATATAATCCATTATAGCTGCCCTCGAAGGAACGTAACACGGGGAAACGCGGAGTGTCAGTTTCCAGATAACGAGTAATAAGATCTAGAATGATATCCTGACCGCAGAGGATGACAGGATTCGGTGCATTGCTACCGGCTGCAAAACCAGGATACGCCTGCGCAGGAGTAGAGACCTGGGAAGTACCAGACTTGGAGGCAAAAGGTGCTGTCTTAGTTCTTTCTTTATATTCCAGCACATCCTTTAAGTCAATTCTCACCTTTTTTCCTACTTTATAGGAATTCAATTCACCACGCTTGATTAATTCGTATACAGTATTCTTTGCAATTTTAAGCATATCTGCCACTTCCTGCGTTGTCAGTACAGAGTTTTGATCCATGGTAGTTCTCCCATTTATATAATAAAAAATATTGATTGTCTGTTTGGTATTATAGCCTTTTATAGAAATAAAATCAAATAAAA
>JAQZBD010000313.1 GCA_029239235.1 Herbinix sp. | reverse complement strand
TCCGCAAAGGATGGTTCTAAGTTAAAAATTACCGCAAAATCCGTGGTAATCGCAACCGGTGGTTTCGTAGGAAATCTGGATATGATCAAAGATGCTCTTAATGGAGTAAGCGTTAACGCTTCCGGATATAACTCCAATGTCGGTGACGGCATTCACATGGCTTGGAATATCGGCGCTGCAGATCGTGGATTATCCGCTATGGTTACCCATACCTTTACAGTAGAGGGCAACGGCCTCATTGAGGGCAACTATGAATTTATGGAACTGTACCAAGCGACCTCATCCGTTGCTTATATGCCGATCATCCCTTGGATTAACGCCAGTGGTGTACGTTTTGCGAATGAGGATATCGTATATGACAGAGCCTTATCCGGTAATGCATTAATGTCACAGGGTAATTTTGCTTATTTTCTTTATAACGATAAGCTGCTTAACACCTTAGAAACAAAGGGAGCCAGAGCTGCGGGCATGAGAGATAAGATCGCAATGGGACCGATGCCGGAGATTACACCGATGGATTTTGGTTGGAGCAAATTAACTGAAATCATTGGTAAAATGGTTGACGGTGGTTATATTATTAAGGCTGATACCCTGAAAGAACTGGCAGGAAAGCTTGCTATGGATCCTGAAACCCTAATGGAAACCATGGATAAGTACAATACGGATGCTCGTAAGGGCGTAGACACCTTATATGGCAAGGATGGACAACATATGTATGAAATGAGCGAAGGTCCTTTCTATGCACTTAAGGTAAGCGTAAACAATTTATGTACCGTTGGTGGTATCCGCATTAATTCAAAGTTCGAAGTAGTGAATGATGATCCAGAAAACGGATATACCGCGATTGAAAACTTATATGCAGCTGGTGCCGATGCGGGCGGTATTTATTCCGACCATTATGCTCACACCATTGAAGGTGCTGCACAGGGCTGGGCTTACAATTCCGGCCGTCTCGCTGGTGCCAATGCAACAATGAATGCATTAGGAACCAAGATTAATTTATTGGAAGAATAACCTTATCAAAAGAGGGTGTCTCATAAGAATTTCTATGAGGCACCCTTCTATTTATTTATCCCGGATTGGAATGTAGATATCGCAAAGACGAATTAGCTTATCTTTCTCCTGCATTTCATGAAGTAAATTACCATATACTTTTCCACGAGTAACATATCCATTTTCTTCACAAAATTTTTCCGCTTCCGCCAGAATTTCTTCTACCTTGTCTGCTAAGCTATTTTCCATTGTAAAAAAAGTATATAAACTTTTCCTGGCAGGTAAATACGTTAATCCATTGATCGGGGGTTCCTCCTCGTCATAATAGCCATATCCAAAACTATATTGATAATCCTCGTCCTTTTTATCCGGGTCATAGCAAAAGCTTGGCCAGATATGAGGCATCGAATTTAATAGCTTATAGGATCTATTAAAAGTTTCGTCTTCTACCCGAAAATAATGATCTGTCTGATTTCCATGAAAGAAACAATTGGGTGACGTCACAATCTCAAAGCCTCCCCTAAATTGTTGGTATTGCTTTATCTTCTCAACCAACAATTCGATATGCCTCTTCGCTCCCTCCATATATTCCTGCTCTTTCTTAATAACCTGAAGCTGTGACTGCAGCATATGTTCCAGATTATCAACGGGTTTTCCGCTGATTAATTCTTCCGCATCCTTCATATGAAATAGAAGACCACGATACATTTTATAGGCAAATATTTTGTTGATATCATCCGAACTAAAATATCGGTAATTATTATTACTATCCCGTTTTGAACGAATCAACTTTTTATTATCAAAATAACGTAAGGTATCTTCGCTAATATTTAATATTTTCTTAACTTGGTTTATCTTGTATCTCATGTCCGCCGCCTTTTCCGTTCCTTGTTCTAAACTTAATGTAATACTACTTCATCCATAGAATAAAAGCAATTTTATAAATAGTAATTATATTGCTTGTTTTGTTGATGATGGCAAACAACCCATGTGCTTTTTGTAAGTCTTTGAAAAGTAGGACAAATTATCAAACCCACAGATATGAGCGGCTTCTTCCACACTGTATTTACCACTCTGAAGGAGTTTTTTGGCATTGGAGCACCTTAAAATATTGATAAAACGCACAGTGGAACAATCGGTAATTTCTTTAAAAATACGGCAAAAATAATATTTACTTATCCCTGCCTCCTCGGCAATATCGGAGATGGAGATGTTTTTATCGTAATTGCTTTGAATATATCTGATTGCTTTTTTGATTATTTCTATCTTATTCGTTTCAAGTTTATTAGAAAAGGGCGATTCTGATAAGGTATAATCTCGGTAAAGACAAATCATTAAGTCTATAATTTGCGACTTAATCTCCGCTTTATAGAACGCTTTCTGTAAGATAAATTCCACCTTAATTGCATTAAATTTATCCCTCACCAATTTATCTTTTATTAGCCTTTGGAAGATTATCTCCTCCGTATATAACCCAAACTCCTCACAAAACTTCCGGTCGATGATCAAACAATAATATTTTGACATGTCTACTAAGGTTTGAATATGGTGTACGTTGTTAGAATTAATGATAATAATTTCATCCTTATTTGCCGTTATGCTGCTAGCATCGGACAAAACAGTTATTGTACCTTCCAGAATATAAAGTATCTCAATATTCTCATGCCAATGCGGCAGAAAATCGGACTCGTATTTCTCCCTAATATCCAGGTGGAAAATGATTGGAAAGGATGGGTCCTGGTGCGTATGCGGTTCGTAGAAATTATGAGAAATCATCTTCTGCTCCCATCTGTGGTTATCTGACTTTGTTTCTATGGTAAAATTGCATACTTATTGATGCGTTCTTTTGGCTCTTTTTTCACCCGAGCAAGATAGTGTTAATTTATAGCAAGTTCATTTCTTTACTTCCTCTTAGTTCGATTATACAATGAGCCTTATAAACAAACAACTTTTTATTTGAAAGGATGGTTTTTATGTACAATTTTCCAATCGGTGTCATGCTTGATTGTTTTAAGCTAGACACAAAAACCGCTATTGAAAAGGCTGCACAGCTTGGTGCAAAAGGACTTCAAATGTATGCAACCTCCGGTGAGTACTCTCCCGAAAATTTAACCAGTCGTAAAAGAAAAGAGCTTCTCGATATGGTTAAATCAAACGGTTTAATATTTTCTGCCCTTTGCGGCGATTTAGGCCAAGGGTTTGGTAATAAGGATCTCAATCCAGAACTGATTGAAAAATCAAAACGTATCATGGAGCTAGCCAAAGATTTGGAAACGGATGTTATTACAACTCATATTGGTGT
>JAQZBD010000312.1 GCA_029239235.1 Herbinix sp. | reverse complement strand
GCCGTCTTCTACCCAAGTGCCGATCAGATTGCAAAGGATTCTGCGGAAGTATTCATGTCTCGGATAGGAAAGGAAGCTGCGGGAATCTGTAAGCATACCTACAAAACCGGAAAGAAAGCCGAGATTAGCCAGAGACGTCAGGTGCTCTGTCATACCTGTTTTATGGTCGTTAAACCACCAGGCACTTCCGTGCTGTATTTTACTGATAGCGGAGGAGTTCTGGAAACATCCGATAATTGAATCGATGATGGCGTTGTCCGCAGGATTAAGGCTGTAAATAATGGTTTTAGGCAGACGATCAATGCTGTCAAGGGCATTTAGGAAGTCAGCAATCTGTGCAGAAGGGGTGAAGTTGCTGATGCAGTCATAACCGGTATCCGCACCAAGGCTAGAAAAGGCTTTGGTGTTATTGCTTCTCTTGCAGCCATAATGAAGCTGCATTACCCAGCCCAGTTCCTGGTAAAGCTTGCCCATGTTAAGCATGAAATCGGTCTTAAACTGGATGACTTCGGTTTCTGTCAGAGGTGTACCTTCCAAACGTTTTTTAAAGATCTCCTTAACAACAGCTTCAGAAGCCGGAGCGTACATGACGAAGTCAAGTCCGTGGTCTGATACTCTGCATTTTTTTTGGTGAAAATATTCAATGCGACTTCTAAGAGCAGACTGAAGAGCTTCATAGCTGTTAATTTCTATGCCGGCTGCCTGCTCCAGCTTTTCCAGATAATCCAGATAATCGTCTTTCTCAAGATTCATTGCTTTATCAGGTCTCCAGGCAGGAATCACCTTTATTTCGAAAGTGGTATCAGCAGCGATGACATCATGCCATTTCAGATCATCCACAGGATCATCGGTAGTACATATATGGGTAACATTGGATTTACGGATAATATTACGAACTGACATAGAAGGCTCTGCCAGCTTTGCATTACAGAGCTCCCATACCTCCTCGGCGGTTTTCTGATTCAGAACTCCGTTATAATCGAAATAACGCTGAAGCTCTAGATGGCTCCAGTGATAAAGAGGATTACCGATGCATTTTGATAAGGTATCTGCCCATTTTATAAATTTTTCCTTGTCGGGTGCATCTCCAGTGATGTAATATTCGTCAATGCCATAGGATCTCATCAAGCGCCATTTATAATGATCACCGCCCAGCCAAACCTGGGTAATATTATCAAATTTGTGATCCAACGCTATATCGCTGGGATTGATATGGCAGTGATAATCAATAATTGGCAGCTTATCTGCATAATCGTGAAAAAGCTTAACAGCCGTTTCGTTCGACAGGAGAAAATCCTGATCTAAAAATTGTTTCATATTCGTCTCCGTTCCTCCGCCAATATGCGGTAATGTCATTAATAAATAAATCCGGTGTAAGCAGCTGGGATAAGCGCAATTGTCTTAACTATTAAATGACGGGAGAGAGAATGACATCATAACATCCATAACAGTAACAGGAGACTGCTTATTAAGCGTTAACGGAAACGGGTAGTATTCCGTTCAATCAGCTCGGCTGAGAATACTGTTTTTAAAGGCGCGTCCTGACCTCGAAGTACACTCATCAGCGTGGCAATACAGTTGCTGCAGACGGTGTCCAATTTGTTATCGATAGAAGTTAATTCAGGGTCGCTGCACTGGGATATGATGGAGTTGTTGTATCCGATAATGGACAACTGCTCGGGCACGGAGAGATTATTAGCCTTGGCAAACTTCAAGGCACCGATGGCTAACAGGTCATCAGCAGTAATAATAGCGTCAAAAGTCAGCTTATGATGGTATAAGTTATTCAAATGGTCTTTAACGTCTAAAATATCTCCTTTGATATATTGAATATAATCGTCCCTCTTATTGTTCTTTGTCTCTGAAGCCATTGCTGCCAGATATCCAGATAACTTTTTGTTACCGCTGTAGGATTTGGCATTGTAAAGATAGAGAATTTCCTTGCAACCGCTTTCTTGCAAAGCCAGGGTTGCATCATATACGGCGCGATGATCATCGCAGATGGTGCAATAGATATTCTCCCCGCTCAGTGCACCGTTAATAATGGAAATCGGAACGCTTTTTGCTGCCTCCTTGATATAGGCATTCATTTTGTCATCGGCTTCAACAAAATTAGAGCCAATCAAAATAATCGCATCTATGTGCTTGGAAAGCAGCAGATTAATATATTTTTGTTTATCCTCCAGTTCGTAGCCGGTACAACACAGGAGGGCGTCGTAATTATTGCGGCGGAGTTCCTGTTCAATAAGGAAGATAGCGCTTGCAATATAGGGATCAGAAGAATCTGCACACATGATACCAACTGTTTTCATGGAATTGAGTCCCAGCCCTCTGGCAAAAGCATTCGGGGTATATCCGCATTCTTCAATTACGTCCAAAACCTTTTTCTTGGTCTTTTCGCTGACGTTGGAATTGCCGTTAATTACACGTGACACTGTGGCTATAGAAACCCCTGCCTTATTGGATATATCGTATATATTCATTTTCGTACCTCGTATCATGATTCGGTAAAGTGATGTGAAATAGTACCGAATTCAATTCGTATTTTTCTACCAAAGTCCAGTTTAAATGAACTGTGAGGAAATTACAAGAAAATATGTTAAAACAGAGCGCTTTGTATGTAAGTGCTTACAATGTTATATTATATTGCAGAGGAATAAAAATAGCAAGTAATACTTAGATCGGTATATTTAACAATATTTTATAATATAATATAAGCATATTGCATAATTAAATATTAAAAATACAAAAGACTATTGACGAGAATGTTCTTTGTGATAAAATAAACATTGTAAGCATTTACATTATAATTCTGTAAGAGAGGTGTAGAATGAATATTTTAAATGTAAATTTGGTGAAAAAAGCTGACAGACCAATCAGAGTTATGCAATATGGTGAAGGCAATTTTCTGAGGGGTTTTGTGGATTATATGTTAGATATATCCAATGAGAAAGGGGATTTCAATGGCGATATCGTTCTGGTAAAACCGATTGAATACGGTAATCTGAATAATTTTAAGCAGCAGGATTGTCTTTATACGGTTTCGCTTAGAGGGATTATGGACGGTAACGAGATTGTTACAAATAGGGTTGTGACAAGTGTGACCGATGTTGTTGATGCTATCCAGGAATATGAGAAATATGCAGAGCTGTCAAAGCTTGATACTTTGAGATTTGTCGTTTCCAATACAACGGAAGCGGGAATTGTATATGATGATAAGGATTGCTATAAATTGTGTCCTCCGAAAAGTTATCCTGGTAAACTCACCAAGTTCTTACATGAAAGATTTCTGCATTTTAAAGGTGATTTAAGCAAGGGTTTGATTATAC
>JAQZBD010000074.1 GCA_029239235.1 Herbinix sp. | reverse complement strand
AAATGGCTATTAATTACGGAGTAATTCCTTTGATGCTGGTATCAACCATAAACGAAACCGGAACGGGATCCTTTGAAATAACGAATGCTATTTTTAATAACCAGGAACTTCAAAATAAATTAATTGATAACGTCATTTATGTAATTGAAACGAAAGGATATGATGGAGCGGTTTTCGGGTTCCAATATGTACAGGAAGAAGACTTATCTCAATACATCGATTTTATTGATTACGCATCAATGCGTCTGCACAATATAGGATATAGTGCAGGAGTTGTTTTAATTCCCTCTACCTTTGGATATATACCAGGTCAGCCCTATGAAGAGACCTACTTTTTTGAAATCGGGCAGGCTGTTGATAGTGCAATCTTATTTTCCTACCAATGGGCAACGGGTTTTATACCGAATATCCTTCAGACTTCTTATTCATTTCAAAAAGGCTACTTAGATGTGGCGATTACACAGATACCTCCAGAAAAAATTTATTTAGGAGTATCGAGAATAGCATACGACTTTGAACTACCATATGTGGAAGGAGAATCCTTGGTGTCTTCCCTATCTGACCCAGCGGCTTTGTCTTTGGCAAGCCAATATAATAGTGTGATTAACTATGATGAAGAAACAAAGTTTTCTTATTTTCTATATAAAATAGCAGGTGTTGATCACTTTGTCTGGTTTAGAGATGCAAGACAGCTTAATGCAACCTTAGAATTAGTCGAAGAATATGGCCTTGGGGGAATTACTATATGGAATATCATGAATTATTTTCGGATTTGGTTAATGATTAATACGCAATATAAGATAGTAAAATTATTACCTGTAGAATAACCTTATTTTTTGCAATTCTTTTATGTAATGGGGATATATCATTGAAAATTGATAGAAATGGCTGTTTCAAGACGAGTGAATTATGTCTAAGAAATAGCTATTTTTGCTTTGATAAATGAATTATCTCTCTACTATAATTTTATCATAAAGCTTCCGTAGTTACTAGACTTGTAATAAAAATAGTATGCGGATAAAATATAATACAAATCATGTGTAAAAATATAGTACAAATCATGCGTAAATATAGTACATGTAGAAAAACATTGAACAATGAGAGAATTAAAAAAAGTGTTAAAGATCATTATATTATTTTAAGAGAGGGTGATTCTATGGATGATATGTTTGAATTAATATTAGCTGAACAGCAGAAACAGGAAGTAGCAAGAGTGTTGGAATGTAATATAAAAACAGAAAAATTTGGATTGGTATTATCACAGGAGGATGCTGCTAATCTGATGCTTAGTCGAAAATCCGCTCTAAGTGAAAATCAAAGAGTAGAATTTGGTGAAGGAATTTTGCCCAAAATAATCAATTTGTTCTGTGATTCACAATATATCAACCAGGAGAATTATTCTGATATTCTATCCGAATTGCAAGAGATATTCTATTTATATAAAAATGACACAATAGATGAATTAACCGACGATGAGTTACTTGGATTTATGAGGAAGCAGTTTGACGAAGTCTGCTTTGGAGATATAGATTATCTAAAAAATACCTGCATGGAGCGCTTCTCCAGAGCAATTCGTTCTGGGTACAAAAGTCAGATGCAATCCAGGCTCAGAGACGAATATTCTTTAAGAGATACAGAGAACGAATATGGAAGTCTTTCCGAAGAGGTTAGATGGGATTATGAGGTTTATAAAATGAGATTAGAGGATATGTATTAGGACGGTACTCATGATCAATAAAAATTTCTTTTCATGAATAGGAATAGATTGACAGAATATTAATAATATAATAATATAGTAATAGATACTATTATCAATATAAAGAGATAAATAAAATATAACCAACGGGTGATTTTGACCTCCTACTGGTAATAGTGAGGCAGCACTTTAATATTAGGACATGCCTCGGTATATATGAGAAGGTATCCAGGAATAATTGTATTGTTAAAACATTTTGGCAGTAGTAGAATATATTAATTTATTGTGTGCCTAAGGCGCGGGATAGGAGGTTTCATATGAAGAATCTTTATCTGTCTATTGATATAAATGCACCTCGTGAAGAGGTTTGGTCAGCAATCATCAGTGATAAGAAATATCGCCTTTGGACGTCTGTTTTTCAAGAGGGCTCTCGCTTTGAAGGCGGATGGCAGCAAGGAGATAAAATTAAATTTGTTTCAGAAGATGATGGACATAAGATGGGGATGATATCTGAGATTGAGGTCAGTGAGCATTTAAAGGATATCTCTATTCATCATTTGGGTATGTATATGGATGGTGTAGAGGATTATACCAGTGATCATGCTAAGCCGTGGGTAGATAAGTATGAAAATTATCACTTCGAGAAGCTAGATGAGAACGGGACTCGCTTTACTGTGGAGTTAGAAGTGGAAGATGAGTTTGCTGAGGATTTTGAGAAACAGTGGTTATTGGCACTTCAAAAGCTTAAGGCTGTGTGCGAAGAAAAATCGGCTGCCTTTGCTTCGATCACAACAGAAGCTATTGTGGATGCTCCGCTAGCAAGAGTTTGGGATTATTGGACAATACCTGAGCATGTAATAAAGTGGAATCATGCATCGGAGGATTGGTATTGCCCTAAAGCTATGAATGATCTTAGTGTAGGCGGCCATTTCGCTTATACTATGGCAGCAAAAGACGGAAGCATGTGTTTCGATTTTTCCGGAACCTATACAGAGATAGTCAATTATGAACGTATCATAAATCAATTAGATGATGGAAGGATGATGAGCGTTTCCTTTAGAGCTGTAGATGATAATAAAACCCATATGGTCGAGACCTTTGAAGCAGAGGATGAGAATACCTTGGAGCTTCAACAGGGTGGATGGCAGGCAATTTTGGATAATTTCAAGTCTGTAGTAGAACGAGAATTATAGGTAATTCTAATAATGGGCACTAAACTTTAAGTATATATAGGAATAGATTTGTTGAAATGAGTCTGGATGGTTTCATCTAGACTTATTTCTTTTCTCATGATTTATCTGGTGATTTACAAGATGAGAATAACTTTTGGATAAAATAATATTATATTAGGCCATATAGAGGCATATGAGGGGTTTACAGGTGCGATTATGATTGATATATTTAAAGTTGAAGAAGTTACTCTGTCGAACAGTGAATCGAATGAAGTATTGCAATGCGAAGGACAATGTAATATAAAGAATATATGAATCGCTATGCCAGAAATTTCTCAAGGCTTAGTAATTAAGAATAGAAAAATAACTAAAATAGGAGATATTATGCAATTTAAAGAATTAAATATAATACCGGACATATTAAAAGCGCTAGAGAGGGAAAAATATGAGGTCCCGACGCCAATACAAGAAGAGGCAATACCAATTATATTGAGTGGTAGGGATGTACTTGGCTGTGCGCAGACTGGAACGGGTAAAACAGCCGCATTTGCGATTCCAACCCTGCAATTGCTCAGTAAAAAAGAAGTATCACATGCGCAAGAACAGAAAATAAGGGCATTAATTATAACTCCAACAAGAGAGCTTGCAATGCAAATATATGAAAGCTTTCGTATCTATGGCAGATATACAAAGCTTACCTCTACGGTAATTTTTGGTGGGGTTTCACAAAAACCTCAGGAAGAAAAATTAAAGCAGGGTGTGGATATCCTAGTGGCAACACCGGGAAGATTAATCGACTTGATGAATCAAAGGCAGCTGGATTTACAGCATATCGAAATGTTTATTTTAGATGAGGCAGATCGTATGCTGGATATGGGATTCATTAACGATGTGAAGAAGATCATTGCTAAAATTCCAGTAAATAAACAAACCTTGCTTTTTTCAGCTACCATGCCGCCGGATATTGCTAAGCTGTCCAATGATTTGCTAAAGAACCCGGCAAGGATAGAGATAACACCGGTATCTTCAACAGTAGAGATGATAGAACAATACTTGTATTATGTTGATAAAATTAATAAGAGAGATTTACTGCGTCATATCTTAGAGGATAAATCCATAACTTCTGCATTGGTATTTTCTCGTACCAAGCATGGAGCGGACCGTATTGCTCGTCAATTATCAAAGGAGAAGGTATTAGCTCAGGCAATCCATGGTGATAAATCTCAAGGAGCAAGACAAAATGCATTAAATGATTTTAAGAATAGAAAGCTTCGTGTCTTAGTGGCAACGGATATTGCTGCTAGGGGAATTGATATTGATGAACTATCCCATGTCATTAATTATGACCTGCCAGAGGTGCCAGAGACTTATGTGCATCGGATTGGACGAACGGGACGTGCCGGACAGGCAGGAGTAGCAATCTCATTCTGTGATTTTGATGAGAAAGAGCTGCTTGGTAATATAGAAAAATTAATTGGAAAACAGTTAATAGAGATGAAAGAGCATCCATACCCTCTGGTTAACAATTTCCCTGCGGAGAAGAAAACACAGCCGAGGAAGGTTACAAAAAGGGTTACTCCCCAATATAGTGATGAACCCGAGAGTAGTAATATAATATCAGTGCTATCAAGAAAAGTTTACTCATATGAGGATAATAATAAAACAGATACTAGACGAACAGATACTAGACGAACAGATACTAGACGAACAGATACTAGACGAACAGACACTAGGCAAACAGACACTAGACGAACAGACACTAGACGAACAGATACTAGACCAACAGAAACTAGACCAACAGATACTAGACGAACAGAAACTAGACCAACAGAAACTAGACCAACAGATACTAGACGAACAGACACTAGACGAACAGACACTAGACGAACAGACACTAGACCAACAGACACTAGGCCAACAGACACTAGACCAACAGATACTAGACGAACTGACTCAAAGCAGGTTGATACAAAAAGATCAGAGGATAAGCGACCTTATTCTAGACAGACAAATCCAAAGCAAGCTGATTCTAAACCGTTAGCAGCTCCAAAGAAAAAATATCGCATGACAGCAGACGGGTCATTAAAAGAAAAACGAAGCTTTAATAAATTCTCAAAGTTCGGTAGAAAAAGAGATAAATAGTGCGAGCACTCCTAACTCAGAACTTAAAGAATTATGGCAGTAATTCGGATTATATGGGAACTGGGTAAAAACAATTAAGGAATTAGAAGAGAGAATAACATTATAGTAAGTTAAATGTTGAAAGCAGTGCAGATTGATCATTAATGTTTGCGCTGCTTTTATTTAAAAATAATGAAGACTTTTTTGATGAAGTATATAGGAAAGAAAATCCTAAGTTTACCTTAAAGAGTTGTGCAGAATTAATCAGAATTGTAATTTGAAGTTAATAATGATATAATTACTTTTATAAAATAGTTTACGAAAGTGAGTTATCTATCAGGTGGAAAATATCAATAATAGAGATAAGAAGAGCATGAATAAGGTCAACATATCGAAATTCATCCTGTATCAAGGCGAGACTAATAAATTGGAGATCGCTACAGGCTTGGGTATCAGTATGCCGACGGTTCTGCAAAATGTAAAGGAACTGATAAATGAGAACATTGTTGCAGAAATCGGTAGTTATCAATCGACCGGAGGAAGAAAGGCGAAAGCACTATCAATTATCGGAGCTACAAGATATTCTGTCGGGATTGATATCACCAGGGAGCATATCAGCTTTGTTTTGTTAAATCTAAAGGGCGAATTAATTAAAAACAACCGTATTCGCAAAGGATTTGAAAACAATCTGGATTATAATGAGTTTTTAAAGCAGGAGCTAAATGAATTCATCAAAGCCGCCGAAGTTGATACCGAAAAAATATTGGGTGTGGGAATTGCGCTGCCAGGAATTATTGACCAGGAAAATGAGATTTTAATGAAATCACATATTTTGCAGCTTAGTAATTTCAGCTTAAAAAATATAACTCAAACGATCCCTTATAGAGTTAGATATGAAAATGATGCAAATAGCGCTGCCCGGGCGGAATTAAATTTTGTTGATCGAAATGCCGTCTATCTATCCCTGAGTAATACGGTCGGAGGTGCAGTATATTTCAATAATTCCATCTATAAAGGGGATAATTACCGGAGTGCCGAATTTGGACATATGGTAATTGTACCGGGAGGCAAGCAGTGTTATTGTGGAAAGAAGGGCTGTGTGGATGCTTATTGCTCTGCTAAAGTGTTATCAGGCTACGCTGGTGATAGTTTAGAGGAATTCTTTCGATTGTTAGAGGAGAAGGATGGAGGCGCGTTAGCGTCCTGGGAAGAATATCTGGAGCATCTGGCTATCTCACTGACAAACCTAAGAATGGCCTTTGATTGCGATATTGTCCTAGGGGGATATATCGGAAGCTATTTATCGAAATACATGCCACTGTTAAGCAGAAAAGTTCAGGAATATAATCTGTTTGAAAATGATATGACTTATCTGAAGCCCTGTAAATATCAGAAGGAAGCTAGTGCCATCGGTATTGCCATGAGCTTTATTGAAACATTTTTTGAAACCTTGTAGTATGATTTGTCCGGCAAAAGCCAGAGAACAATAAATTAGATAAATTGGAATATATATACAGTCATATTTATCAATTTAGGTTAATGGGGCTTTCACCTATCAAAATTCATATTGACAAAAGTACGGAAAAGAGCAATAATATAATTACTTTAATAAAACATTTTATAAAAGATGAGAAGAAAGGGAGTATATTATATGTTGCAACAAGTTATGACTGCACCTGGGGAGATTGAATTTAGAGAGGTTCCGATTCCTGAGATTAGAGAGGATCAAATCTTAGTTAAAATTATGAACATAGGAGTTTGCGGTTCGGATATTCATGTATATCATGGAGAACATCCTTTTACCTCCTACCCGGTTACCCAGGGACATGAAGTTTCAGGAGAAATAGTAGAGCTTGGTACGAAGGTAGAAGGCTTTCGTGTTGGACAGAAGGTTACGATTCAGCCTCAGGTTGTGTGCGGAGAGTGTTATCCATGTCGTCATGGTAAATATAATTTATGTGAAAGCTTGAAGGTAATGGGCTTCCAGACTACCGGAACTGCTTCTCACTATTTTGCGGTTGATAAACAAAAGGTAACTGTACTGCCTGAAACAATGAGCTTTGAGGAAGGCGCAATGATTGAACCCTTAGCTGTAGCAGTGCATGCAATCAGACAGGCGGGAGATGTAACAGGACTTAATATCATAGTATTAGGTGCCGGCCCGATTGGGAATCTCGTAGCACAGGCTGCAAAAGGTATGGGAGCACAAAGTGTAATGATCACTGACATCAGTGATTTACGCTTGCAGCTGGCAAAGGATTGCGGCATTGATTTTTGTGTAAACACAAAGGAAGAAGATTTAAACGATGCAATCTTAAAAGCCTTTGGCTCGGATAAAGCCGATATTATCTATGACTGTGCAGGAAATAATATAACTATGGGTCAGGCAATCAAATATGCCCGTAAAGGAAGTACCATTATCTTAGTTGCAGTTTTTGCAGGAATGGCTACGGTAGATCTCGCCCTCGCCAATGATCATGAGCTGGATATCAAGAGTACCATGATGTATCGGAATGAGGATTACATAGATGCCATTCGATTGGTAAATGAGAAGAAGATTCAGCTGCGCCCTCTTATTTCAAAAACCTTTGCATTTGGTGATTATTTAGAGGCATATCATTATATCGAGGCTAACCGTGAAACTACAATGAAGGTCATCATTAACGTACAAGAATAATAGCTACAGAAGATAACCTAGGAGGAGGGGTACAGCATAATCATCCGAATAGGGTATAGCTTCTTCATTATCAAATCAGATGCATAGAAAATATGTGCAGAAATGAGGTTAAATATGATAGATGTTGTTGCTCTGGGTGAGTTGTTAATCGATTTCACTCCCAGTGGAAAAAGCGGACAGGGAAATGATTTGTTCGAAGCCAATCCGGGCGGTGCTCCCTGTAATGTACTATCCATGCTTTCAAAATGCAATAAATCTACAGCATTTATAGGCAAGGTTGGAAATGATATTTTTGGTCATTTGCTCAAAGATACCTTGAAAGAAGTAGGAATCGATGACACTGGATTAAAGATGGCAGATGATGTTCGCACCACCTTAGCCTTTGTCAAAATTGATGAGACCGGAGATAGAAGCTTCGCCTTTTACCGTAATCCAGGTGCGGATATGCAGCTGACAGAGGAGGAAGTGGGTGAAGCAATTATAAAAAAAGCAAGAATATTTCATTTTGGAACCCTATCCATGACCCACGAAGAAGTTCGTAATGCAACAAAGAAAGCGATTGCAATTGCAAAGGAGAATCACTGCCTAATTTCCTTTGACCCTAATTACAGACCTCCGTTGTGGGACAGTGTTGATAATGCCGTAGAGCAAATGAAATTCGGCTGTTCTGTCTGCGATATATTAAAAATAGAAGAGGATGAGCTCTCCCTTATGACAGGAATTAAGGATATTGATCAGGGAGTAGAGTACTTGCAAGAGAACTATCATATCCCCTTTATCCTGGTAACCTCCGGTGCAAAAGGCAGCAGAGCCTACTGTAATCAGCAGAGTGCCTTTAAAGCAGCACTTGTTACCGATAAAACTGTAGATACGACAGGGGCAGGAGACACCTTCCTCGGATTCTGCCTTTCATATATTTTAGAACATCCCATAGAAGTAATGACTCAGGAGAAGCTGGAGGAAATGCTCCTATATGCCAATGGAGCAGCTTCCCTGGTAACCACAAGAAAAGGTGCAATTAAATCGATGCCTACCCTTGACGAAGTGGAGCATTGGATTTCTACATTCCGCTAGGGTGACAAAGGGACGGGGTTGTCGTCACAATTTTATTGTGACGACAACCCCGTCCCTTTGTCACCCAGGTTATTTTGCTCCCGGTATTGCTCCGGTGTAACGCCGGTCATTTTCTTAAAGACTCTGAAAAAATATTTTGCATTATCATAACCGACGGCTTTTGCGATATTATACATCTTTTTATCCGTATGAACCAATAGCTCCTTCGATTTGTGGATACGTATCTGGTTTAAATAATCTACAAACTTTTCGCCTGTTTTAAGCTTGAAAAGATGGCTGCAATAGCTTCGGTTCATGTAAAAGAGAGAGGATACAAATTCCACAGAAACATCTTTCTGATAGTTATGCTGAAGATAAATCTGTATCCGTTCAATCACATCATCAACGGCGTAAATGCTTTTTGCCTTTAATAATTCTGTAATGTTCAAGAAAAACTGCCGGTAATATTCTTTGATTTTACCCAACTCAAAAATATGATTTACAATATTTTGCATGCTTGAGTTTTCACTGCCATTATTGGACTGTTCCAAGTAGTAGTTCATCATAGAACGAACCTGCTCTGCCAGCTGATAGCAGTGATACTTTACATCATTCAAGGTACAGTCACGATTGGTTTCATAGAAATGGAATAGGTGTTCCACCAGCTGTTCCACCTCTCGGGTCATGCCTGCCTCCAAACGGAATAAAAATTCATCGGTTCTATCCCAATCTAAGAATAAGGGGGTCATTACCCTCTCATAGAAGTAATGGGAAGAGACATGTTGAGATATTTTTTGGCAGTTTAAAGCATGGGAGGCCTCCTGGTATGCATCATGCAGCTCCATCAAATCCGAATGCTGCAGGCTAATGCCAAAGGTTGCAATGTTATTATTCTTCTGCTCTATAATGGGAGTGATATCCTCAACCAGCTGCAGACAGAGCCGCTTACTGGTAATCGGAGATTTCTCTGGTATGAATAAAATAATAATGCCTAAATTTTCATTATTCAGATGGGGCAAATAAAGAGTCATGTCCTGAAAAGAGTTTCCCTCCAGACAATTTAGTATGCTCCTTTCATCAATAGGCTTCGTAGAATGCAGCACGGTGAGAATTAGATTATGAGTATTGTTAATGTAATTCAGCTGTTTAGAGGTAATGGTAGGGGTCTTTTTGTGATAGCCTAAGATGAGATTTTTGAGCATTTGTATGTCGTATTCATACTGGGCTGCTTCCTTTTCCTCCTCACTGGATACAATTTGATTTTTAATCGCCTCTTTGGATTCAATTTTCTTAATAGCGTTAAATAAGGCGTTCTGAATATCCTCACCGGAAAAGGGCTTAAGAATATAATCAACAGCATTTGCTGTAATAGCATGTTTGATATAATCAAAGTCCTTAAATCCGCTGATAACTATTATTTGTTTCTCCGGATAGTGATCACTCAGATAGGGAAGCAGCTCTGTACCATTCATGACCGGCATCTGCATATCCGTAATTATGATATCCGGATTATACTCCTTAATTAATGCCAGGGCGACTTCGCCATTCTCAGCCTCTGCCACACAGGATACGGTATCCTTGATGGGCTCCAGTTTTTTTAGAGTTCCCTGTCTAGTAATTGCTTCATCATCAACTAAAATATAGGTATACATTAATTGCTTCCCTCCAATACCGGTAATTTTATCTCAATCGTGGTTCCCACGCCCTCAGTGCTGCGAACAGAAAGCCCATAGCCCTTTCCGTAATAAAGTTCAATTCTGGTGTGAATATTCTTAAGTCCGATACTTTGCTTATCCCGGTGCCCCAACTCTGTAAAGGTAGCTTCCTGTCTTAGTTTACTCTGAAGCTCCTTTAACTGCTGCTCATTCATACCTTGTCCATCATCTGTAACGTCAATATAAATATAATTCTGATCAATTCTGGCTGTGATATCGATCCGTGAACCTACATGGCAGTATTTGAGTCCGTGAAACAGAGCATTTTCTACTAAGGGCTGCAAAATCAGCTTTAGTACATGCTGCTTTCTAATTGATTCGGGAATCTGAATATTCAAATCAAAATTATCACTAAATCTGATTTTTTGTATGGATACATAATCACAGACATGACCAAGCTCGTCCTGAATAGTAACCATCTCACTCTTTGTTTTTATGGCATACCGGAACATATTACCCAGGGACATAGCCATTGTTGCGATCCGTTCATTTCCCTCAATAAATGCAATACTATTAATTGACTCCAGAGTATTAAATAAAAAGTGGGAATTAATCCACGCCTCCAGAGATTTCATTTGGGAATCCAGAGTGATCAATTTATTTTGATAATCTCTTTTAATGGAAATATTTAATTCATCAACCATGGTATTATACTCATTATACAATACACCAATTTCATCATTTCGATTCAAATAACGTCCCGTCAGGGTTAAATGACTGCCATGCTGAGACGCCATCTTATTACTGAGATGGGTTATAGGCTTCGTCAGATTATTGGAGAAGATAATGGATAGGAGAATAGCGCCAGCCATACAGAAGATCGCAATAATTAGCAAAAGGACTTCTGTTAAATTATAGGCTTTGTACAATTCATCATAATTAAATACAGCTGACAGTGATAATTGATTTAAATTCAGATCTGTTTTTAATATTTTTTTATTCTTTTCGGTAAAACTACTCTTAATCTGATCCAAATTCGTATATAGAATCTGACTATTTCTCTTGTTCTCAATGGATAACAGAGTGATATTGGGCAAGGTATTAACCGTACTCAGATCAAACATAGCAGGATTACAATCTATAATTAAGGTACCAAGAAATTCATGGGTATAAACATCATAAAGACTTTTCGCAAAAAACAGACTCTCACGTTTGCCCGTGAACATTCTATGCTCGCTAAGATCACTAATATATAATTTACCGTTCAGTGCTGTAGTTTCCTCAAACCATTTTGCAGCACCAGGATCATAACCAAATACCAAATCCCCATTCATTCCGGTATTATAACCGATATTCACACCGGCAGGAGTAATAACATAAAGACCATAGATAAAATCATAGGTGTAGAGAATGTTTTGACAAATAAACTTGATATTTTGGTTGGTATCATAGATTTCATAGCTAGAGTGCTTAGAGTTTGGAGTAGAGTATTTCTTCAAATTTTCAATAATAGAATATTCACCGTCAGAATAAAAGGTAAAAATTCCAGCAACCTGTTCCACCTTATTAATTGTGTCATTTGCCTCATCAGCCGCTTTCATAAATATATTCGAGGACACATCGTTCATCTGCTGAAAAGTAGTAGTTTTATACCGCTCATACGCAAATACTGTAAGAATAATCAACGGAACAACAGATATAAAAAACAAAGTAACAAAAAACTTGTTTTTCAACTTCATAAAAATCTCCTCAAAAGTCAAATATTTCTTATAAAACCACGCCCCAAGGTAATTGCGAAACTCATAACCTATAGCTATTGTCTCCCGGGTAAGTACTGTTCCGGAGCGGAAGCTAAGCCCGTAGGAAGCGTTGGAGCGGAGGAATAGTACTTACCCGGGAGACAATTCCAATACCTAAATCCTTTTCGCCATTATCCACTCAATCCAACAAAAGTATACCATAACATCCAACAAAAGTACACTAATGTTATGTTATTATTAATTTACAAACTAAAGGAGGTTAATGTATTTATGAAAAAATTCTTATCTTTATTTCTTTCCTCAGTATTAGTTATGTCCATATTAAGCGGATGTAGCACAAGCTCAGGAAATAATAGTTCGGGTGACGGAAGTTCTTCAGGGGATAACTCAGGGGATAAAACTGTAATAACATTCATGACTTCAGGAACTCAGGCTACTGAGGGAGAAGATTTTGAAACACAAACACTTAAAAAAATGGTGGAAGCTAAATTCCCAAATGTAACTCTTGAGGTTACAAAATTACCAGATGACCAGTACTATACTTCATTAAAAACAAAGTTAGCTACCGGTGAAGCACCTGATATGATTTGGGTTCAGCCTCGTAATGCAGGAGCAAATGCAGTATATTCTCTCGCTAAGGCAGGATATTTAGCAGATTTATCCGATTTAAATGCAGCTAAGAACGTACCTGGAACAGGTGATTTTACTTACGAGGGAAAAGTGTATGCGATTCCTTGCGGAGTTCAGTTCCTTGGTGCTTATTATAACAAGGACATGTTCGAAGCAAATGGTATTGAAGTACCTACCGATTGGGATTCCTTCCTTGCAGCTTGCGAAACTTTAAAGAATGCAGGAATTCAGCCAATTGTTATGGGTGATAAGGATTCCTATGTAATGCAGTTTGGTCTATATCAGCTTGCTGCAAATGCAATCTATCCTAAGAATCCTGAATTTGATAATTTGTTAACAGATGGAACAACAAAGTTCACTGACAAAGATACCTGGGATAAGGTACTTAGTATGTACAGCGAATTATATGAAAAAGGTTACATTGAAGAAGGTTCCCTTGGAATCGGAGCTTCTCAGGCAATTCAGCAGTTTATTGATGGTCAGGCAGCTATGACCTTTGATGGTACCTTTAATGCTTCTGCAGTTAAGGCATCCGGTGCCGTAGATTTCGAAAGAGGATATTTCCCTCTTCCTGGAAATGCAGCTGGTGAAACTACTTATGTGGCTGGTGCTCCTGGAGCAGGTCCTGCTGTCTATGCAGATTCCAAAAATGCAGAGTTATGTAAACAAATTATTGAATATTGGTTTGATGCAGAATCAGATTTATGCAAGGCTTTCCAGAACAATCCAAGATTCATCACCTCTTATGATGGTGCTCCGGTAGATCCATTATTTAGCAGCTTTATCGATGCATATAACAATTATAATTCCTTCTACTGGTGTAATCAGGCTTGGCCAGCTGGAACAGAAAATGAAATGCAAGCGTTATTTGGAGAGCATATCGGTGGTCAGGGTACTACCATAGAGCAGATAACTCAGGGTATGCAAAATAAATTCGAAGAATTATATACCGAATAGGGTAAGAAAGCAAATAGGGGCAGTTACATTCTTTTGTAGCTGCCTTTATTATCAGAAAGGAGTATGTTGAAATGAAAAAAAAGCGCAATGAAAAATCTCTTGTAATGACGAACCGTATGTACCTCTTTCTTATCCCAGCTTTGACATTGTTTGTTGTATTTTGGGTAATACCTTTGCTTATGTTGTTTCGTTATAGTGTTACAAATTTTAACGGTATCAATCAGAATTATGATTTTGTAGGTTTAAAGAACTTTGTTACTTTATGGAAAGAGAATATAATCGGTGTTTCAATTAAGAATACCGTAACATATACAGTTATTCTGGTGTTTATGAGTAATGTAATTGGTCTGGCTCTTGCCATGGCCTTGAATGCTAAGATAAGGATGAAGGGTTTTTACCGAACAGCGGCATATCTTCCTACCTTATTCAGTGCCATTGTCATTGGTTTTATTTGGACCTATGTATATATGCCAAACAATGGTTTGATTGCAACCTTAATGAATCAGGTTGGCATGGATGGCTCCAAGTTTAACATATTGGCCGGATTTAAATCAGCTCTCTATGGTATCACCGTCGTTGATATCTGGAAGAACATCGGTACAGCAATGATTATTTATCTTGCCGGTCTGCAAACGATCGATGATAGTATGCTGGAGGCAGGCCAGATTGATGGATGTACGGGCTTCCAGCTTATGAGATATGTTAAGCTGCCATTGATCTCCGCTACCATCACCATTAATGTAATCTTAAGTGTTATTGCAGGTTTGAAGGCATTCGACTATGTATTTATTATGACAAACGGTGGTCCTGGTAAATCTACCAATACCTTAATGTATACGATCTATAAAATAGCATTCACCGATCAGATGCTTGGTAAATCTGCGGCCTTGAGTGTTATCGCATTTATCGTAATTATTGCAATCACAATAGTTATGCTGTTCTTTATGAATAAAAGGGAGGTTGAGCTATAATGCAGAAGAAAAATGTAACAAATCTGATAATCCATATACTACTGTGCTTATATACGATAGTTACACTGGCTCCGTTAGTAATTGTATTGTCCAGTTCCTTTCGAAGCATCGACAATATGACCTCTCATATAAACCTGTTTAGTGAGTTTAAATTAGACAGCTATATATCAGCCTTTACCAGAATGAATTTTCCTGTAGTATTTATGAATAGCGCTTTAACCACCTTTGGATCTGTAATCATTGTTGTTTTAATTGCTTCTATGGCAGCATATCCAATTGCAAGAATTAAGAATAAGAAAAGTAGATTCTTATATTACTTCTTTATCGCAGGACTTGTAATTCCGTCACAAATGGTTATCATTCCGATTGCACAGATGTTTAATAACTTAGGGATCGCATATAACCGCTTTACTCCAATGATCATGTTTATCACTTGTAGTTTACCGTTTTCAACCTTCTTATTCACCGGTTTTATGGGAAGTGTACCGATCAGTATTGAAGAGGCGGCATACATCGACGGCAGCAGTCTGTTCCGCAGATATTTTGGAATTGTATTTCCTCTATTAAAGCCAGCAACCGTATCGGTAATTATTACCCAGGGTATCTGGATTTGGAATGATTATTTCTTCCCAATGGTATTCGTATCAAGATCCTCCCAATTCAGTCTCCCGGTTGCAATGATACAATTCCTTGGAGACCGTGAGAATCCGGCGCAGTGGAACGTACTGTTTGCCTCCTGTATCCTCTGTGCATTGCCTCTTGTAGTGCTGTTTTTGGTCTTCCAGAAGCAATTCGTAAATGGTGTGGCAGCAGGTGCTGTAAAGGGGTAAGTGTTAACGATTTAAGTTAATCAGCATGAAAAGAATATTGCAATATAAAAGATTAATTCAAAACTTATAAAGTTAATGCAAAGGAGAAGTTCTATGGCGGGATATGTAAATACAATAAAAGATTTTAAGACCAAGGAAAATCCGGAAATTTTAGCTAAGGTAAAGGGATTGCAGCCAGAGTTGTATCGTAAAAGCATTTCTCCGGTAAATAGTATTGATATTAGCAAAGCAGAAGATAAGGATTGGGTTATTACCAGTCGTAAAAGCTATCTACCTGAGGAAAAAATAATTTTACAAAAAGGCACACCTTTTTGCTTCGAATTTCCGAATCATCAGGTTGGTTATATCCGTTTCTTTCTGGATGTTGTGGGCAGTCCCCTGGATGCTCCGGTGCATTTGAGAGTTAAATTAGGAGAAATACCGGATGAGCTTGGAGAGGATACAAGGGACTATCATGGATGGTTAAGCAGCTCCTGGCTTCAAGAGGAGTATATCCATGTTGATGTTGTACCCGGTTGGGTGGAATTACCCCGCAGATTTGCATTTCGTTATCTCAGTGTAGAAATTCTGAATGAGTCTCTGAAATATCAAATTAACATTACAAACATAACCAGCCAAACGGTTACCTCCGGAAATGAAGAGGTGATTGAGGCTTTACCAAAGGATACAACGCCTTTTATCAAGGAGATGGATGAGGCA
>JAQZBD010000073.1 GCA_029239235.1 Herbinix sp. | reverse complement strand
TCTGCCTGTGAATTAGCTTCTGCCAGAGTGTAAAAGTCCGTCGTTGTCTTTGCGGTTTGTGCAAGCTCCTGTGCCTTTTCATAGGCTGCCTGCTTCTCCTCTGTCGTCAATTCAATTGGACTGCCCGCTGGATCAAAATCCGTATTTGCAATATAAATATCTTGTACTGTAATCTGTTTTGCATCCGCATCTGAAACTTCGTTATCCACATTGATTGTGAAATATTCGAATACCTTATCCGCCAGAAGGTTATCGGAATAAACCTGTTGAAGCAAGTCCTCTTTTATGAAATACTTTGCTCTATCCTCTGCTGTTAGACCTTCATAATGTTCTTTTGCATAGGAATTCGCATCGGATACTTCCTCCTCTGATAGAATAATATTCTGCTTTGCAGCTTCCTCACGAATGATTTTTAACTCCGTAATCTGTTTGATTACCTCATCCTTTATCATATTTCCAAAGGTATCACCATTTCCCAGAATGTCGGCATCCCAGATATCCTTACCATAATTCTTTTCGTATTTTTCCTGGGCTGATTTTAAATATACCATTGCCTCATTATAGTATACCTTAGTGTCACCGATCTTCAGCATCAGCTGTCCGGAATTTGTAACTGCTCCGGCCTCCTCAGTGGTTCCATTATTCTCATAATAAGAGAGTCCCAAAACAGTCTCTTGATTGGAGGAATAAGTAATATACAGCTCCTTCTCATTTTTAAAATAAGAGTATGTGACTGAATTATTATCTGTACTAGTGGTTTTTGCAATTTCTTTACCAAAGATATCAAACAGCAGGCTGTCAGCATCTGCTTTTGTCATACCAATACCAACGCCATGTACCTTAAACTCGCCGGCATTTTCCATTAAGGTGATTGATGTTATTTTTTTATTATTTGGTGCCATTAACTGAACCGTGTTCTCTGCCCTATATACACCGGTGCTCTGTTCCTCCAGCTTAAGACCGGTTTTTCTCTCGAAGGTAGACACCGATTTCCCAATATAGTTTGTTAATTCATTCTTCTTTGTGCCAGATTCACAGGCGGTTAACAAAAGCATAGTCATTAAAGTGATCAATGTAACTATCAGTTTCTTCTTATTGTTCATTCCTTTCCCCTTTCCAGCCATAAGCTGCTGCCAGGTTAGCAGTATAACTAATGCTTACTGCAACCCGGAAGCTTTCTCTTTTCTTATATCCCATGTTCCTAAGCATCTGGTATTGGCACTGAACAGTCTCAGATGTCCTTTACCTCTTCTTTCTCTTTTTCATCAGACTTCAGCATCTTAAACCCTTCTAACAGCTTCATTAAATACTCAAACACTGCCAGATTATCCATTCTTCCCTTAGGTGTGGAAGGCAGCATAACTTCGAAATATGGATTTGATTGCGGCACAAACTTTAAATTATTTTTATATTTGGCAACCAATTCCGGTATTTTATTTACCGCCAGCTTCGCTTTCGAATACATCATAAGCTTTACTTCATTTCCCTTATGAACTACACCTGCGATGTATAATGAATGGCATACTGACTTTAAGAGTGCTATATTAAGCAGGTTATTTACCGCGTTAGGCATATCTCCAAAGCGGTCTACCAATTCCTCCTGCATATCCATCATTTCTTCTTCATTCTCAATCTCAGCAATTCGCTTGTAGATATCCAGCTTCTGAACCTCATTTTTTATATACGTAGCTGGAATATATGCATCCATGTCCATATCCACGGTTGTCTCAAAAGCATCCTCTTCCAGCATTTCACCCTTCATGGACTTAACTGCTTCATTGAGCATCTTACAATAAAGGTCATACCCCACCGCTTCCATGTGTCCGCTCTGCTCTGCTCCAAGCAGATTACCTGCACCACGAATCTCAAGATCTCGCATTGCAATCTTAAAGCCTGACCCCAACTCCGTAAATTCCTTAATTGCATGAAGTCTCTTCTCGGCTATTTCCTTCAGCATCTTATCTCTGCGATACATCAAAAAAGCATAGGAGGTTCGATTGG
This sequence comes from Herbinix sp., assembly GCA_029239235.1. Taxonomy (GTDB): domain Bacteria; phylum Bacillota; class Clostridia; order Lachnospirales; family Lachnospiraceae; genus Mobilitalea. The sequence continues at coordinate 14,648 of JAQZBD010000073.1, read as the reverse complement.
AACGACCAACACGACCGCGCAGCTGATATAGCTGTGAAAGCCCAAGACGATCCGCATCATCAATAATCATAGTATTTACATTTGAAATGTCAAGACCTGTCTCAATGATTGTAGTAGATACTAATACATCAATTTCACCGGAGATAAACTCAAACATAATCTTCTCCAAAGTATGCTCATTCATCTGACCATGAGCAAAGGCCACATTCGCATCCGGTACCAGCCTTGCAACCGTATTAGCCACCTCATCAATTCCATTAACACGGTTAAATACATAGTAGACCTGACCGCCTCTTGCCAATTCTCTCGTAACAGCTTCACGAATAATCTCGTCATTATGCTCTAATACATAGGTCTGAATTGGGAGACGATCTACCGGGGGTTCATCCAGTACACTCATATCCCGGATTCCCACCAGACTCATATGCAGGGTTCTGGGAATCGGTGTGGCTGTCAGTGTAAGTACATCAATATCCTTCTTTAATTGCTTGATCTTCTCTTTATGACCAACCCCGAATCGCTGCTCTTCGTCTACAATAAGAAGTCCCAGATTTTTAAACTTCACATCTGCAGACAGCACTCGGTGGGTGCCGATGATGATATCCAGACTGCCCTTACGCAGTCTCTCCAAGGTTCTCTTTTGCTCCGCAGCCGTTTTAAAACGTGACATTACATCCACGCTGACCGGGAAATCCATCATACGCTGTACGAAGGTATTATAATGCTGCTGAGCTAAGATGGTTGTCGGAACTAAGATTACAACCTGTTTTCCATCGGATACTGCCTTAAAGGCTGCACGGATTGCAATCTCTGTCTTACCATAACCCACATCACCGCAGACCAGACGATCCATTACCCTGGTACTCTCCATATCTTTCTTGGTGGCAAAAATTGCATCTAACTGATCCTGAGTCTCATCATAAGGAAAGGCCTCTTCGAATTCTCTCTGCCATACCGTATCCGGTCCAAACTGATACCCTTTCCTTTGCTGGCGCTGCGCATATAGCTCCACCAGATCCTTGGCAACCTCTCTGACAGCACCGCGAACCTTTGCTTTTGTATTCTTCCATTCAATAGAGTTTAACTTGTTCAGCTTCGGTTTTCTTCCCTCGGAACCAGAATATTTTTGAATCACATCAAGGCCTGTTGCAAGAATATACAACACGCCTCCACCGCCATACTCTATCTTAATATAATCCTTTGTAACCTTATCTACCTCTATTTTTTCAATACCCTTATAGATACCGAGACCATGATTTTCATGCACCACATAATCACCGGGTGTCAGTTCCGTAAAGCTGGCAATCTTATTACCTTCATAAGCCGGCTTTTTACGCTTCTTCTTTTTCTCCGTACCAAAGATATCACTTTCTGAGATTACTACCAGCTTTATGAGCGGATACTCAAAGCCCCTCCTGAGATTGCCGTAAGCCACCATGATTTCTCCGCTTTGCAGCACACGGTTCATGTCTTCACTGTAAAATGCATTGAGGTTATATTCTCTTAAGTCTTCACTTAGGCGCATTGCCCTGGTCCTGGAACCGGAAAGCAGAATTACCCTGTATTTATTTTTCTTCCAACGCTCTAAATCTTTAATTAATACATCAAAGTTTTTATGATAGGACGATACGGTCTGAACTGTAAAATCATACTTTTTCTTAGGAGCATAAAAATTATTCTTAACCTCCATGGTACTGATCAGTATGCTATTCTTCGTTGCCAGCAGACCCATTGCTTCCTTGTAGCTATAGATTACATTCATCTGACCGGGAAGAATATAGCCCTTCTCAATACGGCCAATCATACCCTCACGAAACTCTGTTTCGACAACCTCTCCTCGTTCCACAAGCCTTCCCGGCTCATCTAAGAAAAAGATGGTGTCCGCCTGATCAAAATATTGGAAGAAGCTCACTGTTTGCTCATAGAAATAGCTAATATAGCTTTCCAGCGCAACAGAGCCTTGAAAGGCTTCCAGATTCTCCTTAAATTCTGCAACAATCTGATGGATTCTTGCTGCTTCCTCCGTCTTAAATTCATCCCGCAGGCTCTTATAATACTTTTTCTCTTCCTCTTCAATCCGCTTCAGGCCAGCTTTCATACATTTCTCATCCGGAATGATCTCTGCCGCCGGAAAAATCACTACGCTATCCACCTGTTCGATGGAGCGCTGGCTGCTTACGTCAAAGGTTCGAATGGAATCAATTTCATCGCCCCAAAGCTCAATACGATAGGGTGCCTCCTCTGTCAGCGGGAAAATATCAATAATACCGCCACGGATTGAAAAATCCCCCGGAGCCTCCACCTGCCCTTGTCGTTCATATCCCAGATGAACCAAAGCTGCACTAAGTTCCTGCAGCTTGATAACAGAGGATTGATCAATAGTTATAACACGCTCCTTAATCATGGGTAAGGGCAGTAACCTGTCCATACCGCCATCCAAGGACACAATGATAGTAGCTGGCTGCTTCTCTATCAGCTTTCTCAGCACCTTCAGACGATCCCTGACAATGGCATTTCCATGAATATCTGCGCTATAGAAAATAATATCCTTTGCCGGATAAATTAACACGTCTTTATCATAAAGCCGGTAATCCTCATAGATTTCCTTTGCCTTAAGATCATTATAGGTAACAATTACCCTGTATTTGAATTCATCTCCCAGTCCGTGGATCAGGTGGCATTTCTGGGAATCAATACAGCCGGTCACTTGTACCGGCAGGGCGTTCATTTTTATATTTTCCCGTATATCATTAAATTCCTTTAACTCCGCTAAAGGAGCTATAAACGTTTTCAAAAGCTTTTCCTCCTGATTAAAAACGTATTAATTCTTACTTCTTTTTATTATACTGATTCATGGCTGCATCTATGCCATTCGTAAGAATTGACTTTACTGCGTCTGAGGTATCCTTTAATGCTTCTCGCATCGTTTCCTGCTCATTTTCACCAAATCTTGAAAGCACATAGTCTGCCAGATCCCAACCCTTTGGCTTATCACCGACTCCAACCTTAATTCTAGGGAATTCATCCGTGCCCATATGACTGATAATGCTCTTAATTCCGTTATGCCCTCCTGCGCTGCCTTTTGTTCTAAGGCGCAGCTGACCGACCTCCAGACTGATATCATCATATATTACAATAACTTCCTCCGGGCTTACTTTATAGAAATCCATCAGCTCTCTTACACTCTCTCCGCTGAGATTCATATAAGTGATCGGCTGTGCCAGAACTACCCTTTCACCCGCGATCATCCCTTTTCCACAGATTGCCTTATGCTTTTTCATATCCAATGATATCCCATAATCATCCGATATTCTTGTAATTGCATCCCAGCCTATATTATGTCTGGTTGCTTGATATTTGTCAGTCGGGTTTCCTAAACCTACAATAATGTACATAATAATAACCTTGATTCCAGTGCATCTCCTGCAAACCTTATGACCAAGACCCATGCGCACCTTACATTAAAAAAGAATTAAAAGAGTGCTTATTCATGGTTTTAGTCATTTAATCTTAAGCACGGAATCAGCCTTTCTAATTAGCTAATCTATTTGTATTTTTAAAATCATTTTATTGTAACATAATATTTATTTGTTTAATTATTGCTTCATTCGTCATCATTAGAAGATATGCACCCCTTAAATTACGATCTGATATGAGTATGTGCATGCCATACTTTTATTAATCTTACCCTTAAATTTATTGAACACAAACCTTTGATTTCATAACGATGTAAGAACCACCTTTCCATTCAAATTGAATTCGGCAGTTTTTCACATATTTAATTATAATCTATGTCAGGGAGGAGTGGCAAGTCGTTTCGATACATTTAAGTTACATAAAATGCTAAATCTCGAACACAAAAGTAATTCCTTTGAACGATACAAAGGAAATTATATAAAGGCTTCATCTGTCATGGTTAAAAAATACTAAAGTATTCTCTGATAAAGCTCCAGCATAAGCGGAAGTGTAATAATACTTAGAATTACCGACATTACATTAATTGCCCCGGCGTGTTTTACTTCATTGTCAAAAAGACTTGCCATCTGAGTGATGGTAGCTGCAACCGGTGCTCCAATTGCTAAAAAAAGAATCATTAATACATCCTTTGCATAAGGAATCACGTGGGTAATCCGTGTAACAAAGAGTAGCAGTATCATAAGTGAAGGGTATAAAATCAAGCGCCCAAAACAGATGAGCCAGTTTCTCTTTGATAAAAAGGTCTCCACTAGATTTGCCTTCGCCATAATCATTCCGATCATAATCATACATACCGGTCCTACCACGCCACCAACGGATTTCACCGTTGTTCCTAGAATCCCCGGTAATTTTGTATTTGTAAAAAATAGAAGTAATCCAATTCCCACTGCCAGTATATTGGGATTAGTCAGTATTTTCTTAATACTCCTCTGTTTACTGCCTCCAATGGAGGATACCGCATGGGTCCATAGAAAAAATAACTGAATCGTCATAAAGGCAGTGCAATAAAAAATTTGTTCACTTCCTAACAAAGAACTGACCAAGGGCACAATCAGATTGCCTCCGTTGGAATATGTTAGGGAATTCTTTTCTATTTCGCTGATATGCATTATCTTTCCTAGAAGATTTGAAACTAATATAAATACCACGTGCATAAGGAAGGCAACACCTGCTGCCAGCATTAAGCCGTTTAATTTCTCCGGCGAATAGTCAATTTGATAGGCATCAATGACCATACAGGGTACAATGATATACAGGGTTATGGCAGATAGCAGGGAGCTTTGTTCACTTTTCACAACCCCTAATTTGACGATTGCATATCCCATTAATATCATTAACATCATTGATAACATTTGTAAAAATAGCAAAATACTTAATTCCATTTTGATTATCCATACCTTCCCTATAGCACGACACTTTTTATCTGTTTTTTCTTTATGCAGATTTCAATTCTTTGGTTGCTCCTCTACTTTATATAACACCCTTCTTTAAACGTCAAGCATTAATCTGCAATAATTACTTAAGTATTCCTTAATATACACATCCTTCTGCTTTATCTCCTCATAACGAGGTTGACTCCCTTCGGTATCTGTATTACCATATTGTTACATATAAATAAGTTTAAAATACTGAAAAAGGCAGGTGCATTCTATGGACACCAATTATATAATTTCCACTGATGGAGCAAAAATAGCATACCACATTACCGGTCAGGGCTTCCCCTTGCTGCTTGTCCACGGCTCCGGTCATTCAAAGGAGCTTTGGCAAAATCTTGGCTGGATAGATTCTTTTCAAAACCACTTCACAACCATCTCCATCGACATACGTGGCAATGGGGAAAGTAACAAATCCTATGACCCAGGTTTTTATTCCATTGATTATATCCTTGATGATATTAAAAGTGTTATAAAAGCCAGTGGCTTCCATGAATTTTGTTACTTTGGACATTCCTACGGCGCTACCATCGGCCTTCAGGCTCTCGCAAGTCAGCTTCCAATTCGCAAAGCGGTACTGGCAAGCTCCATGTTTGGCGATCGATTTTTCAAAAAAATTGTTCCCGCCTGGATCAAAGAATATAGCTCCTATCAAGACAAAAAGAAAAATGGAGAATTGGAGAATCTTAAGGTTTCAGAAGAAGACTTAGAATGGATAGAACGCACAGACCTGAATTTATGGATTGCTCAGTTTAAGGCTTGGACCCACTGGAACGGTGTAAGCATCGATCAAATAAAATCACCGCTTGCTATCTATTCCGGCAGAAATGATAACAAAGCGGTGTTAATGAATCTTGAACATAATAAAATTGAGTTAAAAAATCATGGAATTGAAATAAAAATATTTGAAGAGCTTAATCATTCCGAGCTAGTTACAAAGAAAGATATTTGCCTTCCCTGGGTAATAGAGAATTTACTAACATCCTCATAACAACTGTTTTATACCATTACTTTAAGTCCTCCTGCATCTTTTTACGAAATGCCAGCACTGCCAACAAGTAAACAATTGCCGCGTAGATGCACACTATGACCAGAGGTTTCCCTAGACCGGCATAATCACCATTCACCGCCAACTTTGCTGATTTAACTCCGTAGTAAAACGGCATTGTCTTACAGACCTGTGCAAGAACTCCCCCTAAAGCATCCACATCCATCCATATCCCACCAAGCATTCCTGCAACTGATATGATAATAGAACAAAGTCCCGGCGCTGCCTTTTCACTGAACATGGTACCAAAGAAGAGTCCAAACCCAATGAATAGAATCATACTAGGCAGTAAAATTACCATTGCAAGCAGGACATTTCCAAAATGAAAGGTATAATCAGTAAATAATCCAATCACCCCGGATGCCAAAAAGGTAATACTGCATTGGATTATTGCAATAATCAATAAAGGTAGCGTATAGCCGGAAATGAAATCAACACCCTTCATAGGTGATGCATATAATCGTACTAAGAATGCATTCGCCCTATCCTTTGATATGGACAAACAGGTAAACAACATCGTAAAACATAGACTAAACACTGCAATTCCCGGCCCTATATTCTGAATCTGGAACAGTACCATATTAGCCTCTTTTGGTATGCTTGCATTAACAACTGACATAATCAGTAACATAATGATCGGAAATCCAAAGCAAAAGATATAGCTAAGTGAGTCTCTCGAGATTTCCTTCATATTTCTCATTGCGAATACTCTAATTCTCATCATTCTCTCCCTATCCTTCTGCAATTGCCACAAAGACTTCCTCCAGATTCGTCTTACCCGTTCGTGATTTTAGCTCCTCCAAGGTTCCAAGCGCCTTCATCTCACCCTTTTGCATAATAGCAATTCGATCTGATAAAGCCTCCGATTCCTCCATATAATGAGTCGTAAGGATGATTGTTATCTTTCCCTTTAAACCCAAGATAATCTTCCATAGCTCTCGTCTTGCCAGAACATCCAGCCCTAAAGTCGGTTCATCTAAATATAAAACCTTGGGCTGCGTTATCAGCGCCATGGCAATACTGAGTCTCCTCTGCCACCCACCGGAAAGGGTAGATGCCTTCGTATCCGCCACTTCCTCTAGTGAAAATTCTTCTATGACTTCCTTCACCTTTGCCCTTGCCTTTTCCTTTTCTAGCCCATAGATCTCGGCCATTAGTAGCAAATTCTCCGTAACACTCAAGTTCCCTGCAATCGCCGTCTCCTGTGGAGATAAATTAATTAACCTTTTTACCTCCGCCAGCTTATGAATCACACTATTTCCATATACAAAGGCATCACCATCACTGGGCTTTGACAGCCCGGACAGAATTCTTATTGTTGTTGTCTTCCCGGCGCCATTAACACCAAGCAGTGAGAACAGCTCTCCTTCTTTTATTTGCAGGTTCAACTGATTTACCGCGGTCTTATCTCCAAATTTTTTAGACAATCCCTTTGTCTCAATTGCAAACATTCCATCATCTCCTCAATTTTTTGTACGCTATAATTCTTTTACTACACGGATTCTCTAGGAAATCCTCTGAATTTGTTAACAAAACCAGCTTTATCTATCTTCATTTATTCAGCAGCTTTGTTATCAGCCTTTCTTAAGAGCCTTACTTTATCAGCCTTATTCATCAGCCCTATTCATCAGCCCTATTTATTAGCCCTATTCATCAGCCCTATTTATCAGCCTTATTCATCAGCCTATTTATCAGCCCTATTTATCAGCCTATTTATCGGCCCTATTTATCAGCCCTATTTATTAATCCTTATTCATCAGCCTTCTTTATCATCTTCATAATGGTACTGAAAGCTTTCATAAAACCCTCCGCCTTCATAATAGCTAACCCCTGCTCCTCATCTCCTAACACAATCAAATCATCTCCCGGCTTTAAGTGAAATATATCTCTGGCTTTTTTAGGGATCACAATTTGACCACGTTCTCCCATTGTTACAGTACCAAAAATATGCTTTCCCTTTGGAGGAATGTAGGCTCCGTCGCTGTCATCCGAATAATTGATAAGGTCATCTACTTTAACATTATATAAGTTGGCTAAAGCAACACAGTTATTAATATCCGGCGTTGTTTCTCCGTTTTCCCACTTTGCTACAGCCTGCCTGGATACGTTGATTTTCTCTGCAACCTCTTCCTGAGTCAATTTATTTCTTTTGCGTAATGTTTGTAAATTCGTACTTATCATATTTCTCATACCTCCTGATATTAATTTATCACCATTATAATTCCTATTCTACCAACGAAAGCTAACAATTTATAGCCATCTTATGTTATCTTTGGTTGCGTAGCTTACATATTATTTAAAAAAGCCCACAAAAAAAGCAGCTCCGATGCTGCTTTTTTCCCATTCGTCCTGTATTACTCCTCTGGCTCTTCTGTTTCAAGCGCCGCGATTTCGTACTTTTCAAGGATGATTTTTTGAATCTTGTCCCTTGTGTCCGAATTGATTGGATGAGCAATGTCTCGATACTCACCGTCCCCAGCTTTTCTGCTTGGCATAGCGATGAATAAGCCTTTATCACCCTCGATTACCTTGATATCGTGAACCACGAACTCGTTATCAAGCGTAATAGATACCACTGCTTTCATCTTGCCTTCCTTACTTACTTTCCGTACTCGCACGTCTGTAATCTGCATGGTATGGTTCCCCCTTCTGTCATATAAATCGTTAATAGTTAGAAAAGTTGTGTCATTACTTGTCTCACTTTTCTCTGTTACTGACTTCTGGAACTATTTACTGATTATTAGATAGCGTTATTATATCATATAACTTTAAAAATGTGAATATTTTTTACGAAAATATTAGATAAATTTGCAATATTTTTGTGATTTTTGTTAAGGATTAATCCCATTTTTTCCAAATCCGATTTATATACCTTAGCATTTCACCGTACTTTAGCACTCTTTTCTCTTTTAAGGAATATAATAGGTATAAATGCTTCCTTCCAGACGTGGTATATTTATGCACCGAGATTCGATACGAACTAATTTTGTATTGTAATTTAGGGGAAATGGGCTATAATAAAATGATATGAAAAGATATGTAACACCATTAAAATATATAGAATAGGAAGTGTACCATGTACAAAATTGATTTTAATAAACCCTGCCGGATTCACTTCATCGGCATCGGCGGAATTAGCATGAGTGGATTTGCAGAGTACCTACATACCCTAGGGTTTAAGGTAAGCGGTTCAGATGCCCATGAAAGTAATATTACTGATCATCTCACTGAATTAGGAATTGAGTTTCACTTAGGCCAGAAGCCTTCTAATATCACCTCTGATATTGAGGTTGTGGTTTATACCGCTGCAATCTCTGCGGATAATGAAGAATTGCAGGAAGTTAAGAGCAGAAACCTCCCCATGTTGACCCGTGCAGAAATGATTGGTCAGGTTATGCTAAACTTTAATAATGCAGTTGCTGTATCCGGTACTCACGGCAAGACTACAACCACTTCCATACTATCCTCCATCTTTATTGAAGGTAATTTAGATCCGACGATTTCCGTAGGTGGTATCCTTGATGTGATTGGCGGAAATATCCGTTTGGGTAAATCAGAGCATTTTATTACCGAAGCATGTGAATATACTAACACTTTCCTTCAATTTAATCCAAAGCGCAGTATCATTTTAAATATTGATGAGGATCATCTGGATTTCTTTAAGGATCTCGCAGATATTCGCAATTCCTTCCGTGCTTTTGCAAAGCGCCTTCCACAGGATGGCCAGCTCTATATCAACGGCGAAATTGATCATTATGAGGAAATCATCTCTGATCTAGAGTGCGAAGTATTCACCTATGGCATTACCGACCCTTTATACAGTAAATCAGCTAACGCAGCCTATGATTTCTCAGCGGATAACGTGGAATTTGATGAAAATAGCATAGGAAGCTTTGATTTCTACTATAAAGGTCAATTCATTGACCGTATTCAGTTAAACGTAATCGGAATCCATAATGTATCCAATTCCCTCCCTGCCATCGGTCTCTCAATGCAGGTGGGTGTCCCATTAGAAGCCATTAAAAAGGCTCTACTTGGCTTTCATAATTCCAAGCGCCGCTTTGAATATAAAGGTGAAATTGGGGGAGTGACAATCATTGATGATTATGCTCATCACCCAACCGAAGTTACTGCAACCTTACAGGCTGCCAGAAATCGTCCACATAACACCCTTTGGTGCGTATTCCAGCCTCATACCTATACTAGAACAAGACAGCATCTGACTGAATTTGCCCAGTCTCTTTCCTTAGCGGATAAAATTGTGCTTGCAGATATCTACGCCGCTAGAGAAAAGAACCCAGGGGATATCTCTTCGAAGGATTTAGCACGTGAACTTGAGAAATTAGGTAAGGAAGTTCACTATTTTGATTCCTTTGACGAAATTGAAAACTTTTTATTAGAAAATTGTATTAACGGTGACTTGTTGATAACTATGGGCGCCGGAGACATAGTTTCCGTGGGAGAAAACCTTCTAGGTCTGTAGTTATCCACATTATCCACAGGATTATCAACAATTATGTTGATTTAAGCCTGTGGATATTTTTTTAACAAAAATCATTCTTTTAAATCCAGCATTCTCCTATATTCTTATGATGCTTTCCATATATTTTTGCCCTATTTAACATAAAATTACATATTTTTACTATTGCCTAATCCACATTATCCACAGTATCCACAATCCCCATAATCCCAAAATCCCCTGAAAATATGCTATTTCCAACCGAAAACATGTGTGTTATAATGTGCACGATGAGCAGATTAGCCCAAGAAAGTAGCTATGTTCTGCAAGCTTGCTTGCAAGAATATAGTTAGTTTCTTGGGGAAGTGCAACGTGAATGAAAAGCCGCAGGCTTTGAATTCCTAAGCTGCAGCAGATTAGCCCAAGGAAGTAGCTATATTTTCAAGCTTGCTTGCAAGAATATCCTATCCACCTCATCATGTTTTATTTAGGAGGGAACATATGAACAAAATATCACTACATGCTGAAGGTAGCTCTGATGTCACCATCATCCCGAATATCTTCATTGACCATTTTATGCCGTCTGCAAACGGAGCGTATGTTAAGGTTTATCTTTACCTGCTGCGCTGTTTCATGGGTAACTGCCCGGAAGTAACCATTTCCTCCATCGCTGATCGACTTGACAACACAGAAAAAGACATCATTCGCGCTTTAACTTATTGGGAAAAGCTTAATTTACTTATTATTACACGCAACATGAATAAAGAAATTACTTCGATAAAACTGGTGGATCTAAGCTCCATACATAAGAGTACCAAAGAGGATATTACTCCTTCTATGAACTCTGAGTGGGATACGGAGTTAGAGGAAGTAGCCGTTACAATACATACAGAAACAAAACCTGCAACAAGACAAGCCTACTCAGCTGAAAAAATTGCCCAGTTATCTGATAATGACGAAATCAAATGGGCGTTACATATTGTAGAAATCTATCTGGATCGTCCTTTAAAGCCAATGGATATGCAATTAATTCTCTACTTATATGAGGAGCTTCATTTCTCCGCAGAATTGATTATGTATTTATATGAGTACTGTGTATCAAAGGGTAAAAAGAACGCTTCCTACATTGAAGCCGTTGCACTTACCTGGGCTGAGGAAGGGATTGATACAGAGGAGAAGGCGAAGGAAGCTGTCTCTGTATACAATGACCATTTTAATGCAGTGAATAAAGCTTTTGGGTTAAACCGAGCGCCTGGTCAGATTGAGCGTCAATATATCAGGAAATGGGTAGAAGTTTTCTCTTTTCCGGATGACATCATAACGGAGGCTTGTAATCGCACCATTCTTAGAACCGGAAAACCTGACTTTAAATATACGGATCGTATCTTGGAAACCTGGTTTAAAAAGAATGCAAAGACCAAGAGTGATATTGCTAGGTTGGATGAAGAATTCTCCAGAGGCAATCGTCCTACGGATAATAAGACCACCACAGTTGCAAAACCTTCCGGTAACAAATTCAACCAATTTCCACAGAGAACCTATACCGCTCAGGATTATGCCGAACTGGAGCGGAAGTTATTGAATAAAGGCCTATAAGGGCAAGGAGTAGAAATACATGGCTTTAAAAAATGACCAGTATAATCAGATTTTAAGGGAATATGACAGCCGTAAGCTTCAGAATAAGCACGCTCTTGATAAGCGAAGGGAGGAAGCTTATGAGCTGATCCCAAAGCTTAAGGAAATCGAGGACAAGATTATATCTCTTTGTGCAGGAAGCGGCAGACTGGCGCTTTTTGGCGATGACAATGTTTTAAAAGACTTAAGAGAGAAAACAACTGCTCTTAAGGCTCTTCAGACTGATCTTTTATTAGAGCATGGTCTCCCCGAGGACTTTTTGGAACTGCAATATAGTTGCGTTAAGTGCAAGGACACCGGATATATTGGCAATGATAAATGCAGCTGCTTCAAGCAGGCAATTTCTGATCTACTGTACTCCGGTTCCAACATAAAATCCATTCTTGTAAAAGAAAATTTTAGTAAGTTCTCCTTCGGCTATTATTCGGATGATTATACCGACGAATCCATTGGCATGTCGCCTTTGACAAATATGCAGAAGGTTGTTGCAAATTGTAAAAACTTTATCCGACATTTTAATAAAAATCATGATAACCTGTTGTTACTTGGCAATACTGGAGTAGGAAAGACTTTTCTTGCAAATTGTATTGCAAAGGAACTGTTAGATCGGGGCTATACCGTAATTTATCTTACTGCTTTTCGCTTATTTGATATTCTTGAGAAGAATAAGTTTGCTAAGGATGAGGAAAGAGCTTACGATGCTGCAAATCAGTTCGAATATATCCTGGATTGTGATCTCTTAATTATTGATGATTTAGGAACGGAGTTGAATAATTCCTTCACGAACTCCCAATTATATCTAATTATAAATGAACGATTACTGCGACAAAAGTCGACGGTAGTTTCTACCAATTTATCGTTAACCAATATTAATACAAATTATGGAGAACGTATATTTTCACGTATTGCAAGTAAGTATTCCGTTCACCGTATCATAGGCGAGGACATTCGTCTACACAAGGCGGTCAACGGATTAAATTCTGGATAAAAGTCGAAAACTGTCTTGACGAACGAATTAGTTAATGGTATAACTTTAATGGCTTTGAAAACATATTTTACTTATTTACACATGGAGGGAAAATTAATGTCTATACACGAGAAGATCGTAGAAACTATTCCAGTAGGACCACTTGGCATTATTGCCTTGGAAAGCAGTAAGACCCTGGGACAAAACGTGAATGATTATCTTGTTGACTGGCGTACATCAAGGGAGAGTGAGCATAAAAGTACCATTGCCTTTTCTGGATACCAGAGAGACTCTTACTTAGTTAATGCTTGTTGTCCAAGATTCGGAACAGGAGAAGCAAAAGGCCATATTAAGGAATCCGTTCGTGGAGACGACTTATACTTATTGGTTGACGTAACAAACTACAGTTTAACTTACTCTGTGTGCGGACATACAAACCACATGTCACCTGACGACCACTATCAGGATCTAAAGAGAATTATAGCAGCAGTTGGTGGTAAAGCCAGAAGAATAACCGTAATTATGCCCTTCTTATATGAAGGAAGACAACATAGACGTTCCTCAAGAGAGTCTCTTGACTGTGCTCTTGCATTACAGGAACTTGTTCAAATGGGTGTTTCCAGTATCATTACTTTCGATGCTCATGATCCCCGAGTACAAAATGCAATCCCTCTAACCAGTTTGGAAACAGTAGCTCCAAACTATCAGTTTATCAAAGCATTGCTTCATAACGTTCCTGATATCCATTTTGATTCAGATCATATGATGCTGATCAGCCCGGATGAAGGCGGTATGTCCAGAGCAGTATATTTCGCCAACGTATTAGGTCTTGATATGGGTATGTTCTATAAGAGACGTGATTATACACGTATTGTTAACGGACGTAATCCAATCGTCGCTCATGAATTCCTTGGTTCCGATTTAGATGGTAAAGATGTTCTGATCGTAGATGATATGATTTCCTCCGGTGAAAGTATCCTAGATGTTGCAAAAGAATTGAAGAAGAGAAATGCCGGCAGAATCTTTGTTGCTGCAACCTTCGGTTTATTTACAAATGGCTTTGATAAGATTGATGAGTCCTGAATTATTAACAAAGCCTTGGTACATCAATGTTGATATGAGTAAATATGTGGCTCTGATCATTGATACCTTGAATCATGATGACAGCATCAGCGGCCTATTAAATCCCGTTAATCGTATTCAGAATATCTTAAAGACATATAAGCAAGGTGTTTATAGAGATAACAAATAATAAATTAGCAAGCTGTATTCACAGCCAAGTAACTGTAAGTTAATTCATTATTATAAACCAACAATATCAAACAGCAAATAGATTCATTTATCATATAATGAAAGGCGGAATTCCTAGAATTCCGCCTTTTACTGTTATAATAAGCTTATTAAATTACTTCCTATGAATTCGGATGGAACCCTTTCCTCACCCTTGTGGGACATTAATTTATTAAGTCCTCTAGAATCGATTGGATGTTAACATTCCCTGATGCTTCCGTCTCCGCACTTGATCCTGCTCCTGTATCAGCGCCCTTCACTGAGCCTTTATTATCGTTCTTCTTATTATTTGAATTCCCGTTGCCCTGAGTATTTCCGCTTCCTTGCCAAACTGCTTGC
>JAQZBD010000072.1 GCA_029239235.1 Herbinix sp. | reverse complement strand
CTTGGTATCAGGATGGATACCCCATTTTATTCTCTTAGAGATCAAGTCAGATTCCTCCTATTCGCCTAGTATTTTTGTAATCACTGGTGTGCTTGATTTACCCTGCGCCTTGGCATCATAGATTCTAATGTATCTTATGGTAGGCACAAGTGCGATCATACTTAAAATGATGGCAGATATCATAGCTGATACATGCAAATAATTTGCAATGGATATGCCTATAGCTGAAGCGATTCCAACGGATAAAAGTGGTAAAACGAACACTAGAAAAGCCACCTTCAAAACGCTTTGCTTTTCTACTTCCAACAGAACACTCTGCCCGCATTTTGCACCTGCTTTATTAATTGCTTCATAATAGACCGCATTGCTACCTTCACAAAGTCCACAGCTGCTGCAGTCACCGTGTAGCTTCGCCCTTGCTTTGGCACAATCCTTTTCAACGCCAACTACCATACATTCAATTGTTTCTTTCATAAAACATCTTCCTTTCCCTTGCATTGGATTATCTTTATAATTCGATTGTTAAAATAATGACAACAAAAAACCATCCAAGCTTGTTAACTTCCGTCAACAAAACCTGGATGGCTCAATCTCGCATTCTTAATAATTCTTAATTATAACGGGGTCAAACCCTCTTTTATGAAGTTCGAACAAAAATCATATAGATTTTGTCGACAGGACTATTATACTCCTAAACACACAATTGTAAAGAATAAAATATATGTAAAAACTCACATATTTTACACATTTCTCACCTAATTTTTCTTAAATTATATGCAAAAAAAGAGTACTTATAAACGCAAAAGCTTACAATCTCTTCTCATAGATTGTAAGCTTTTCATTCATCGTCATCGTTTCATTAAAGCATTAATATCTTTACTATGGGCTATCACAACTCTTTTTAAACCGTCAAGGTCAAATTGAATTCCTTCCACTTGTTCTGCGACACGATCTAGTTTATCAGCATTTGGCTTATATTGTTCCATTAATAATCCAATGTTTCTATGTGTTGTATTTTCTAGGTGAGGTTCTATGTTGGTCACATTATTTGATAAGGTGTCAACTCTTTCTGTTAAGGTATCAACTCTTTCTGTTAAAGTGTCAACTCTTTCTGTTAAGGTATCAACTCTATCTGTTAAGGTATCAACTCTTTCCGACAGATTATCAATCTTTCCGTTTAAATCTTCTGAAAGGTTATCAATTTTCCCATTTAGATCGTCTGATAAAGTATCCATCCGCTCAGAAAAAGCTCCCATTTTTCCATTTAACTCGCCCATCTGACCCTGCATGGATTTCAGTAATTCAAGAATCATTTCATCATTGCTCATGGAACTCACCTATCCTTTGCATTTATTGTAATACTGTTTACTCTAGGAAGTCAACTCTTATCTTACTGTCAAATTATAAAGAATTTTATAATTAAGCCACTCTATAAGAATTAACCTATTTCCTCTTTCACAGGTAACAAGGTCAATAAAAATTTCTGCCCATCTTTATTATATGCTACTGCTTCATATTCATTGCCTTTTTCACTTGTTTTCTTTTGTGTAACAATTCCTGCTTCATTACCCTTCTCAGTTACTACGGTAACATTTCAATGCTTCCACAAACTGGCTGATATTTATCATCTCCTCCAGATGTAAGCCTTGCATGATATCTGGGGTTAGATAGAATTCCGATTTCACTGATTTCTGTTCCTTTTTACGCTTTGGTTCTATCTCTTCTTTAGGTTGCTCATAGCTCATGGTTTCTTTCGTTCCGTTCGTATATTCTTCAATTGCCACCAAAAAGCTTTGTGCATACTTTTCATATTTATGCTCTCCGACGCCGGTCACTTTTAGCATCTCCTCTTTAGAAAACGGCTGCTTGATACACATATCTGTCAGAGTTTTATCCGAAAAAATTATATACGGAGGTACCCCTTCTTCTCTTGCCAAATTCGTTCTTACCTGGCGCAAACGATCAAAAAGTCCCAATCCTCTGGAAGTTAATACCTCTGATTTTCGTTTTGCTTTATGGGAACTTGTATCAGAATCTATGAAGCCTTCTTTTGGCAGCTTCATTATAACCTTGCTGCCTTCATCAAATAAGTTCCTGGCCGAGCGGTCAATTTTTACGACGGAATATTTATCGTTGGTCAAATAGAGATATCCATCAATAATTAATTTGTTTATAACATGCTTAAGATAAGCCTCTCCCTCGGAGGATCTCTTCCCATAGAACTTACTGTTTACCATTTGATTCGCCGTAAGCTTTGCTATCTTTCTCCCCATTAAGGTTGCAATAATTACATTCAGACCAAACCGTTGCCCACATTCCCGGATGCATTCAATGATATCCTGGCTGATGTCAGTGACATCCTGCTCTGTATATTCAGTTAAACAGCTGGAACAGTTATTGCAAAATCCATCATTATACTCACCAAAATACCGTAATATATATTCTCGTAAACAATCTCTGGTGAAGCAATAGTAGGTCATGATTTTTAAACGTTCCTCGTCCCGCTCTCGAATTAATTCTCTTTGTGCATCACCTATTTCTGATTTTTCATTACCATTTTCTATTAAAAATTGATTTATCTTGACATCACGTGCTCCATAGAATAAAATACACTCTGCCGGTTCGCCGTCACGTCCCGCACGTCCGGCCTCCTGATAATAGCTTTCCATATTTTTGGGCATGTTATAGTGAATCACATACCTGACATTTGATTTATCAATGCCCATACCAAAGGCATTGGTAGCTATCATAACTGATTTACGGTCGTAGATAAAGTCTTCCTGATTCGCATTTCGCTCCGAATCACTCATTCCGGCATGGTATTTCGCCGATGAAATCTCATTCTGAAGCAATTTTTCTTGTAATTCATCCACACTACTCCTCGTTGAGCAGTATATAATTCCACAATTTGACTCGTGATTCTTGATATAATCAACAATTTCCACATCCTTATTTTTTGGTGTTCTTACCTCAAAATATAGATTCGCCCGATCATATCCTGTAACTTCTATGGTAGGTTCTTTTAAACGAAGAACACAGCTAATGTCTTCTATTACCTCTTTTGTTGCGGTTGCCGTAAATGCACTGATAATGGGTCGTGTTGGCAGCTGTTCTATAAATCGTACAATTTTTAGATAGCTTGGTCTAAAATCCTGTCCCCATTGGGAGATACAGTGGGCTTCATCCACCGTCACCATATTGATATTTGCAGAATCAGCAAATTCTAAGAATTCCTCTGTCTCCAATCGCTCCGGTGCTACATAGATTATTTGATAACGCCCTTGTCTGGCATAATCAATGGCAAGAGTAACCTGCTTTGCTGTTAGAGAGCTATTAATATATGCAGCATGCACCCCTGCCTGATTCAGGGCTGTAACCTGATCCTTCATTAAGGAGATCAGAGGAGATATAACCAAGGTTATTCCACTCATAACCAGTGCAGGAACCTGATAACAAATAGATTTTCCTGCTCCCGTCGGCATAATACCAAGAGTGTCCCGACCCTCCAGGATACTATGTACCAGCTTCTCCTGTCCTTTACGGAAACTGTCATATCCAAAATATTTTTTTAGTATGTTTAATGCAGACTGATCCTTATACTTCAAATAATCTCCTCCTACACATTCATCCCTTAGGTATTTATAATATCTTCGTTCTATACTATTCATTAACTTCATGTTCCTATCATGCCTCATGGTATTGCTGAAAACGCTGTTATCTTTTAGCTCCTGCCTTCACGCCATCATAACTTATAATGTAGTAATCAGAGTGTGTTTCAATAATCAAGGTGCACGATGTTAAAGCAGCCGCACCTTTCATCAGAAGCAGAAAAGCAACAAATGAAACCATATAAAAGAATAAAACAGATACCTTAAAGTAACCAGCCTAATCGATTACTTCAAGGTATCTTAAGCTTAGCATATCCCTGGAATTTTTGCATTCCTTACTTCACAAAACAATCATTTTTTGTTAATTTCTTATATAATACGAGCGTTTCCTATCGAAAATGTGCAATACAAAAACATATACGTTAATCATAATATGATCGCCGTCATTACATCTTCCTGCGCTTTTCATGTGTATGTAGGAGCTGTTGGGCCTTCTCACCGTAAGGCTCACCAAGATATTCCTTATTCATATTCCCATGATGATAGGGTTGTCACTAAATAGTTTCGGGTATATGTTCAATTTCAAATTGAGTGTTGATCACTGCCCAAAGCTGTGGAACGAATTGCATTATATTCCATAAGCTACTTCCGCTTAATCCTCTGTCAGTTATGATTTTCATACTCGCATCCATGCTTCTGGCGTCTACAAACCATACAACATGTTCTATGGGTATACCGGTTGTTTGTGTATTATAGGTATAAAATGGTGTTTGGGAAGTTTCATCAAATTGAATATTCGCATTGGATTCTTTGGCAAGAGCGATCGCAGAATCTAATGATAAGGAGGAGGCTTTTGATATACCAACCGTATAAGGGAGTTCCCAGTCATAAGCTATCAAAGGCAAGCCTAACACCAATTTTTCAGGAAGCACCATGGGTGACAAATAATCAAGAAATTCATTAATCTTTGCAATTGATGCAATTGGTGCAGGCGGCCCCAGATAAGAACCCCATAGATAATTCAGAATAACTAATTCATCAGATTGTGTTGCAATTTTTGAATAATTAATCTTTTCAAATGTAATCCCGGTGGCAGTAAACAAGATACTCGGTGATATTGTAACTAAAAAAAATAGCCCTTCTTTTTTAAAACGATTGTATGCTTTTGTATTAAAATTTTCATAAGCAGACAATGCCAAACTAGATAGTAATTCATATGTTATGTTTATTCCATAATAACCTTTCTTTTTAAGTATAACTACCAAATTATCAATCAGTCTATCCATATTAGCTTCATTATTTAGTATTGTGAATGCATTTTCAACATTTGTCTGACCAAGGGTTGATAAAGTATTAATAATCAATAAAGGTGTTACACCATAAGCTTTTGATAATTGCAGTATCTCCGTATCATCGATATCAGCAACTTCTCCATTACCAGTTACACGGTATCCGAGCACGGAGAGATAGGTTAAATATGGTAATGTTTTTCTTAAAGTATCCCTGCTTATATATGCACTTGCATAGCCGTTTGTCGTGACCTTACGGATTTTTTTACCGTAACTAATTATTAAAGTCTCACCAGGATAAATATATTGTCTGTCAGCAAGAAAAGGATTATTTCTCAGCAATTCTAATACAGTGACACCGTTTTTATCAGCAATATCCAGCAATGTATCACCATTTTGAACGATGTAGGTTTTCTCCGGAAATGCTATAACAATAGTCTGCCCCGGAACTAAGTATCCTGATGCTGCGATTCCATTTATTAAAAATATTAATTCGACCGGAATGCTATATAAAGCAGCTATTGATTGAATCGTTTCACCTTGTTGTACAACATGTATATTCATAATAATAACCTTATTTATCTGCTCTTAAGACTATTATATGAAATCCACTCCTATTAATTGAACCTTCTTAACACCAAATAAAGGAAAATTTAGATACAACATAATAAAGGTTACGACTGTAATCTTTTCACTTCTCTATTACTTTTACATATCTCACCCTATCAGTATATTCTCTCGTCTACAATTGCAATTGTAATTTAACATCCTGGTCAAATACAGAGATCGCATCCCTAATCGTTTTCTCAATTGCCTGATGCCCATAAGTATCCACCAGATTTTTATCCTTTGAACTGTGAGAGAGACAGGCAGGTCCACCGATGCAACCGCCCTCACATATCATACCTTCGATAAAGTTCTCAGCAAGCAGACCCTTACTGGCCTTTAAAAGAGCCGTCTTACATTCGGATATGCCATTGCAGATCAAGGGCTTGCAGGTGAACTGTTCCGGAGTAACCTCCTGTTCCTTTAATGCCTGCTCTACTGCCGCCGATAAACCTCCGGAGCGGGCAAAGATCCGTCCAAAGTAAGAGGCATTATCTAATGGTGCTTCCTCCAGCGCTTCCAGTTCAATATTTTTTGCATTGAACATTGCCTGCATTTCCTCGAAGGTAAGAACACAATCTACATAATCCTTGACATTTTCATTCTGACGCTCAGCCTTTTTAGCAACACAGGGACCAAAGAATACTACCTTACTATTTGGGTCATTTTGTTTTATGATCTTTGCAATCTGCGCCATGGGTGAGAGATTATGAGAAATGTTATCCGCCACCGCCGGATAATTTTTACGGATGTACTGTACAAAGGCCGGACAGCAGGAAGAGGTTAAAAATCCTTTTTCCACAAGCTCCTGTGCTTCCATGGATGCTACCATATCTGCTCCAAGGGCTGCCTCAACCACGGAATGGAAACCGATCTGCTTTATAGCTGCTACTACTTTTCCAGTTGTAATCTCCGGGTTACTTGCATACTGGCTGACCAGAGAAGGTGCAACCACAGCATAAATTTTAAACACCTGATTATTCGCCGACTCGCGAATCATACGAATAGCCTGTGTGATATAGGATTTATCCATAATAGCGCCAAAGGGGCAATGATATACGCAGGCTCCGCAGGAGATGCATTTCTCATCTTTAATAATCGCCTTCTTTGAATCCTTGTCAATGGATATTGCATTTACCTTGCAGGCATTTACGCAGGGACGTGTGTGCTTGACGATTGCGCTATAGGAACAGACAGCAACACATTTACCGCATTCCACACATTTACTCTTATCAATAACCGCCCGTCGATCTACGATCGTAATAGCATCCTTGGGACAGGCATTGACACATTTGTGTGCGATACATCCACGACAAGATGGGGTTACCTGGATTCCATCGACCGGACATTCATCACAGGCGATCTTTAAAACCTCTACCATATTGGGTTTTTGCGCATCTCCCCCCAGCGCCAGCTTTACACGCTCATTTACAATAGCTCTCTCCTTATAAATACAGCATCTCATTCTTGCCTTCCCTTCCGGGACGATAGTAGCTGCCACATCAAGTAAATTCTCTGCTGTCAGTGTATTATCAAAAGCCAGCTTTGCAATCTCACTGAGCACCTCATATTTTAACTGTTGAACATCATTATCAAAATAGGTCATAGTTTTCCTCAATTCTACTATAATTTTTTCCGGGTATGATACACGACCATATCTATATCCTTTTTTGTTCTTACACTGCTTTCGAACCCAGCTTGTGCACAACGCAACGGCATAAACCTGCCGGGTGAAGCCTTCACTCATAAACTCCTTTATTCACTGACAATTCTACTGTTTTATAGAGTTTAAAGGAAAGATATAAAAAGCATACTGTACGAGTCACAGTATGCCTTTTTGGAATAATGGTACTATTTTTCTGATTTTCCCGCCTGAAAAAATCGTGTATTTCAATAAAGAATTGACTCACTATAAGATAATAATTCGTTCGCCAAATGTCTACATTAACCTGAAGCGGTGAATATGGGTGCAGATATATCCATATGGGCGCAGACCGGGCCTCCCGTGATTGCCTGCACTGGCAATCATGGGATGTTAAAGGCAAGCCCAGGTGGATATATCTGCACTCATATTCACCTCACAGTCTAAATCTTTCCCATTCTACGCTCGAATCCTTTCATTAATCTATTACTTAGAGTACGGTGTATCCTGAAGCGGCAGAGAAGTTCTGAATTTACCATCCAGCTTATAGTAGGCTGCCTGAGCTGCGGGCGATGTGGGTATTAAAGGTATTTCACCGATACCCTTGGCTCCATAGGCTAATTCCGCTTTATTCTTTTCAACTAGCACTGTCTTAATTTCAGGAACCTCCGTAGCTCGAAATAGTCCAAGAGTTCCGTATTTTACAGTAGGTCTTCCGTTTACTATCTTAGGATTTTCTGAAAGACCATATCCCAGCCCCATTACAACTCCGCCTTCAATCTGGCCTTCCACATTGGAAGGATTAATTGCACGCCCCACGTCATGAGCGGCAACTACCTTGGTCACTTTACCTTCCTGATTTAGAATTACAACCTGGGTAGCATAGCCATAAGCCAGATGACTGACAGGATTAGGCTTATCAGAACCCATAGGATCTGTGATACCGACAAACTCTTCATAATACTCCTGTCCTTCCAGCTCTGCCAGCTTATTCTCCTGCAATGCTTCTTTCAACTGCAGGGATACTCGTCTGGTAGTCTCACCGGTAATGACGGTCTGTCTGGAGGCCGTACTGGTGCCGCTGTTAGGGGTAATGTCTGTATCAGGCATAGCTACGATGACCTGGGAGGCTTTTAAGCCGGTGGTCTCACAGCAAATAGCCCGCATGGTAGCAGCGATTCCCTGTCCCATGCATGCGGCACTGGTTCTTAAGCTTACCTTACCATCAACAACCTTAAGACGAACTCGGCCTGTATCCGGCTTTCCTACACCAACCCCGGAGTTTTTGATTGCGCAGGCAATTCCCGAGAATTCGTAATTATTATAATAATCTTCCTTCACAGCCTCCAGAGTTTCAACCATAGCTGTTCCCTCATCTGCAAGCTGACCATTTGGCAGGGACTGTCCGGGACGAATTGCGTTCAGATATCTGATTTCGTAAGGATCAAGACCAACCTTCTCTGCTAATTGATTGATATTGCATTCCGTTGCAAACATGGTTTGAGTCACTCCGAAGCCTCGGAAAGCACCGGAAGGCACATTATTGGTATAAACTGCTGTACCGATGATATCAATATTATGATAATTATAAGGTCCTGCTGCATGAGTGCAGGCTCTTTGAAGCACAGGTCCACCAAGGGAGGCATAAGCACCTGTATCTGCAAGTAAACGAAGCTTCATAGCTGTTAATCTTCCGTCCTTGTCACAACCCGTGGTAAGCTCCATCTGCATCGGATGACGTTTCGGATGAACCATTAGGCTTTCTTCCCTGGTCAAAGTCACCTTGACCGGTTTTTTACACAGGTAGGCCAGGAGTGCTGCATGATGCTGAACAATCATATCCTCCTTACCGCCAAACCCACCACCTACATAGGCACTTATAATGCGAAGTTTTTCCTGTGGTATTCCAAGCAGCTGACCAACCTCGCGGTATTCGTCATATACACTTTGTCCTCCGGTATACACCACCAGAGAATCTCCGTTTGGTATTGCAAGTGCACTTTCCGGTTCCAAAAATGCATGCTCCTGGGCAGGGGTCCGGTAAGTATTAGTTACCACATAAGCAGAATTCGCCAGCGCTGTATCCACATCCCCTCTTTGAATCAGCTCCTGACGGTAAATATTTCCTTGGGGATGTATGAGAGGTGCACCCTCTGCCAAGGCCTCCTCTACTGATAGCATAGGAGCAAGCTCCTCATATTCAACTTTGATCAGAGCCTTGATTTCCTGCAGAGCCTTTTTTGTCTTAGCTGCAATCAGGGCAATCGAATCACCGGGATATCTGGTTTCTTCTCCAACAGCAATCATTGCGGGCCAATCCTGTGTGATATGGCCGATAAATCTCTGTCCCGGTACATCTTCCGCTGTAAGGATTGCAACACAATCCGGGTGTTTTAAGGCTTCTTCCTTATTGATACTCTTGACCAGAGCCCGGGGATATCTGGAACGGAGGGCAGAGCCGTAGACCATTCCAGGAACCTTCATGTCATCCACGAATTTGGCGGTTCCTAATACCTTTTCTTTGGCATCGGGGCGATGACTTCTCTCCCCGACTCTACCACTGACTTCAGCCTCAATAATCTCTTTATCTTCTCGAAGATACTGGGCTGCAAGGAGAATCGCCTTTTCGATCTTTACATATCCGGTGCATCGGCAGAGATTGCCCTTAATAGCCTTTTTTACATCCTCGGGAGCCGGATCATTATTTCTATCAATCAAAGCTTTAGCGCTAATTATCATGCCCGGAATACAAAATCCACACTGAACAGCTCCTGCTTCAGCAAAAGCCCAGGAATACACATCCTTTTCTCTCTGGGACAAGCCCTCCAGAGTCAGTATTTCCTTTCCGTCCGCTTTTTCCATCGTAAGTAAGCAGGCACGAACTGCCTTACCATTCACCAAAACCATACAAGCTCCGCAGGAGCCTTCCATACAGCCATTCTTCATAGATGTGATATCCATCGTATCACGCATATATTCTAAAAGGTTTTTGTTTTCATCCACCTTATATTCCTGATAATTAATGTAAAAATGAAACATTATAAAACCTCCACTCCTGTTTTTATCATGTTTTTACAGAATTCAAGAACCAGAATTCTCATTTATATTACCGCGATGAAAGCATATTCATCTTTATAAGTCTGATATTCGACACGATACCGTCATGTTAAGTACCTATCTACGAAGCACCTTGCCTGACCTGGCACCGGTATGCACTCCGTTTTTTACTACCAGATTACCATTTATTAGAACGTACTCAATTCCAACCGGATGCTGAATTGGATTCACATAATCCCCCTGATCAAGGATTGTTTCCGGATCAAACAGCGTAAGATCTGCATAATAGCCTTCTTTAATCAGGCCTCGTTCTTTCATATTCATTGCCTTTGCCGCCTTATAGGTCAGCTTATAAACTGCTTCCTCCAAGGTAAGAGCTCCCTCTTCCCGAACGTATTTTCCAAGGATCCTTGCATATGCTCCATATACTCTGGGGTGGGGTTTTCCTGCTAATAAGCCATCGGTGCAGGCATTCATCTCTTCCCGCTTCATCAGACGCTTCAATACCTCTTCAGAGCCATTGAAATTAACCATTCCCACCGCATTATTTTCTTCTACCAGAAGATCAAAGGTTGCTTGTAAGGGATGCTTTCCTTTTCTTTTTCCCAGTTCCTCAAGACTAAGACCAATTAGCTCCTGATTCTGCTCTGTAACCGTACTTGTAATAAAAATTCCATCCGTACCCGCAAAATCAATAAAGTTATCAAAGCCGGGAAGACCTATACTAATCTCCTCTATGATTCTGTTACGAATACCTTCATCCTGTAATCGCTCTATCAGCTTTTCCGCTCCGCCTGCATGAACCCAGGGAGGAAGAATAACACTTAGCATAGTACTTCCGGCGGTATAAGGGTACTGATCAAAGGATACATTAATTTCCTCCTCCTTGGCCTTATCTAAGAGCGCCAGCATCTGGTCTAATTTATCCCAGTTCTTTTTGCCGCATACCTTAAAGTGGGAAAAATGTATGTTAACACCGGATTTTCTTCCGATTTGAATGATTTCCTTCATGGATGGAATGATATCATCTGCTTCACTTCTTTGATGTACCACAAATACACCCTGATACTCGGCAACAACTTTGCAAAGCTCAATTAATTCCTGAGTTCTGCTATAGGCACAGGGGATATAGATTAAGCCTGACGACAAGCCGATACCGCCTGCCTCCAGCTCTCTACGCAGGATTTCACACATCTTTTTCATTTCCTGGGAAGTTGGCTGGCGGTTATCAAGTCCCATGGCTTCCATTCTTATATTGCCATGAGGAATGAGGTAGGCTTCATTCACCCCCGGCACCACTTCTTCAATCATATTCAGATATCGCTCTGTGGTTTCATATTCCCAGGAGATATCATCACTGATGCCATCCAGACCTGCCAGATTTTTTCTCCAGTCTTCTATGTATTTCATTGGCAGAGGAGCCATGGAAATCCCATCCTGTCCCAGCACCTCCGTAGTAATTCCTTGCATGACCTTTGGAAGTACCTGAGGTTCTGTCAATATTTTAAGATCGCTGTGACTATGGGTGTCAATAAAGCCCGGTGCTGCTACCAAACCTTTTGCCGCTATGATCTCACATTCCTCTGCTACCGGCAGACCAACACCAATTTCCCGTATCCGCTCATCTTCGATCAAGATATCTCCCTGATAGGATGGACGATTGCTTCCATCAATAATCGTTGCTCCTTGTATTAATACTCTCATCTGTACCTTCTTCCTGCTGTTTACCTTAAAAGTGCCTTCATGACTGCGTAATATGCATCCGTAACCTTGGTAAGCTGATCTATTTCGATATATTCATTAATGGTATGAGCCAGATTTTCCAGGGAAGGTCCAAGGCCGATGGTCTTGATTCCTGCTTCCCCTGCATAATGACTTCCATTGGTACAAAAATTATACTGTGTAATCTTCGGTGCAAATCCCATTCCCTTCATTTCTTCCTGTATATCAATCACATATTGCTCCTCCCTGTCAAATAACCATCCGGGGAAAAAGCGTTCACCTTCAATTTCTGCTCCTGTATAGCACTTTTCCTTACCGACTGCATAGGATATCTTTGCCTTTAAGGCAGGATCTTCCGCCTTCATGCCTTCTAAAAGTTCCTCCAGAGGCTTTAATACACTTTCCTTGGTCTCTCCGACCAAAAGTCTCCT
Organism: Herbinix sp.; assembly: GCA_029239235.1. Classification (GTDB taxonomy): domain Bacteria; phylum Bacillota; class Clostridia; order Lachnospirales; family Lachnospiraceae; genus Mobilitalea. Next base: position 5,577 of record JAQZBD010000072.1, on the reverse strand, counting down.
GTCATAGGTTGCAGAACAATATTCCGGAACTACGGATGCCCCCGGATAAGGGCTGCTCTTAATATCCGTAAGCTCCAGTATTCCCTTACCTAATACGGGATGGCTGGTGGGTTCCAGCTCTCTGATGGCACCGATCACCTTCATAATCTGATAAACTGCATTCAGACCTTTTTCGGGATTAGCAGAATGAGCGGGGATGCCAAAGGTCTCCAGCTTAATCTCTGCTCTTCCTCTTTGTCCTATCTTTAGATTCAGATTACTTGCCTCGCCTATGATTACATAATCGGGTTTTACTAAGGAGCTGATGCTTCTCGCTGCAACTCCCTCAAAGCATTCCTCATGAACGACTCCCGCAACATAGATTTCTCCTGCAAAATTTCTGTCCGTGTCCGCTGCAAAATTAGCTGCCCCGCAGGCCATGGCAGCTACAGCGCCCTTCATGTCCGAGGTACCACGTCCATATATTTTGCCATCATGAATCTCTGCACCAAAGGGAGGATAACTCCAGTCGGATTCATCACCTACCGGAACCGTATCAATATGTCCGTCAAATAATATTTTATTTCCAGGATACTTTCCCTTTATTTTACCGATGATATTTCCATAGGTATCTATGATTACCTCATCAAAATTCATTTCCTGAAAAAAAGCCTTTAATACTCCCGCTGCCTTATCTTCCTCTCCGGAATAACTCTTTGCCTGAATTAACTCCTGGCATAAGTCAATAACTTTGCTCTCTCGTACCTTATCCAAATTCGAATCCTCCTTAATCTTAATCGTAACGATCATGTGACCGTAAGGTCACTCCATGTCGGATGTGAAAATTGTTCTTTATTTTCACACTATGTCCTTGGGTGTATTCCATCCCAAACAATTCTCCTGTAATTCTCCTGATCCGTGTCACCTTCCGTATTAAAGAAAAGGATTACCGAGTCTTCATTCAGCTTTAATATTTCCTTTAGATAATCAAGCTCCGGGTTGCTTAGTACCTCACTGACAAAACCAAAACCTGCTGCTCCGCTCTCACCGGCGATGACCCTTGGATCATCAAACATAGGATTACCCAGGATACGCATTCCCTGTGCGGCAACATAATCGGGGCAGGAAACAAAGTTATCGCTGTAGTCCTTAAGCACCTCCCAGCCAATGGTAGCCGGTTCACCGCAAGCCAGACCTGCCATAATCGTATTCATATCTCCGGTCACCGGATGGATATTGCCGTCTCCTGCCTTGGCTGTTTTAAAAATGCAGGCTGCCAGTTCCGGTTCCACAATTGTTGTTATTGGTCTTTCCTCTCCATATATGCTTGCAAAAAAACCCTGGGTTGCTGCTGCAAAGGAGCCGACACCCGCCTGGACAAATATATGCGTTGGCTTTACTTCTCCCAGCTGCATATATATTTCATAAGACATCGTTGTATAGCCCTGCATAATCCAATTTGGAATGGCCTCATAGCCTTCCCAGGCCGTATCTTGAACCATGACCCATCCATTTTCCTCCGCATGGCTATTAGCCAGGCGAACCGCATCATCATAATTCAAATCTGTGATACATGCATCCGCACCCTCTGCTCTGATATTCTCCAAGCGCTCTGTGGAGCTGCCCTTTGGCATATAGATGACAGATTTTTGTTTCAGCTTATTTGCAGTCCATGCAACGCCACGTCCATGATTTCCATCGGTAGCAGAGATAAAGGTTAGCTCGCCAAGTTCCTTTTTCACCTCATCTGAGATCATATCCTGGTAGGTCAACTCACCGATATCCTTGCCCAATTTCTCGGCAATATAATTACCAATGGCATAGCTGCCGCCAAGTACCTTGAAAGCATTTAATCCAAAGCGGTAAGATTCATCCTTTACATAGATATCCTTTACCTTTAAACTTTTTGCCAGCTGTTTTAAGTTTACCAGCGGTGTTACCTGATAAGCATCAAAGCTGGAGTGGAAATGATGTGCCTTTTCAGCTACCTGGAGATTTAAATGCTCCAGAGATTTCTTGTGTTCTTTCTTTCTGTCATAGTGTACAATGTCGAACTTCTTCAAATGTATTCCCCCTTAATATCTCTTTTATCCTAAGCAAGTCGTCAGGAATAGTTGTTGTTTCCTCCTCTGATTCGAATACCTTTCCTTCGAATCGAAGCAGTTGTCTTTCCGTAATGCTAATACCAGGATTATCACTTTCGTGAAAATCCGCTTCGTCTGTAAAAATTGTGAACTTTTCCTTATACGGAAGATAACCAGAAGGACAGAAGATAGCGCAATTGCCACATTCGTTACATAATGCATCCAGATGAAGGATGTACTTCTTTTCATCTGCTTGGACGGGTATATTTGCCCGGTTGGGACAGGTATCAATACAATTATTACATCTGGTGCAAAGTAAAGCATCACCAGACTTTCGTTCCTTATGCTTCTTATTCAGCTGCTTCTTATAGTAGTTCTTATCGGCTCCGGCTAAAGCTGCCAGAGACTTTAAGCTTTGAAGGTCCAGAACCTTCTTCGCCTCCACCCCCTGGATTGCCTTGTTTAATTTATTCAGATTCTTATATCCGCCAGGCTTTAGCAAATAAGTGGATACAGTAATGGGATATATCCCGGTATCATAAATTTCTTTAATATTATGAATGTCTGCTCCTCCGGAATAAGAGATTCTAAGCTCCTCTCCCAGTGCATCTGCCAGCTTTGCTGCAACGCCAATGGCTAACGGATATAAGGAAGGGCCAGACATATACATCATTTCGCCGGCAAGCTCCTGACCTAAATTATGAACCGGGAAGGTGTTGGTCAATTTCACCCCGAATTCCAGCTCCTGCTCTTTTGCGAGTAACATTAGCCGCCTGATCAAAGCTACTGCTTCGTTAAAACCCAAATCCTCCTGAAACATGGCCTCAGGAAAGGTTAAATATTCGTAACCCATGTTATGAAAAACAGCCGTTATCTCATTTTGTCCCAGTAACGTTGGATTACATTTCAAATAGGTATTTAATCTTTTATTTACCAGTAAATGGGCTACAATACTTTCAATCTCTCCCACCGGACAGCCATGCATCGTTGATAAGGTAACCGTATCACAGATCTGGGGATCTATTTCAATAATATATTCTTTTGTTATTTGTTCAAAATCTATCAGATAGCTGATTGCATCAGCGAGGCATGCTTGAAATATATCAGTACTTGAAGCATCCTTCATGCTCTCCAGGAAATAATCCAGCCTCACTGACTGGATTCCTTCCAGAGAGTAACCAACACTTATATTAAAAACAAAGCCATCCTCATCACCTAGGTCAAATTCTTTAATCAACAGCTTTAACGCACACCAGGCTTTTACATATTCCTCTAATGCCTGTTCTAAGGTAAGCTCGGTGGACCACTCCGTATTGTAAGCTTCCTCCCCATTCACATAAATGCAGGGCTTAATGATTCCCAAATCTTCCCCATGCAGAATCTGAACGGTTTTCAGCTCAAAGCATCTCGCACCTCCGGCGTAAGCTGCAATAATATTCTGAGCCAGTTGTGTATGGGGTCCAGCCGCTGGTCCAATCGGGGACTCAACCTGCTTTCCTCCTATCAGTACCTTAGTTGCAACCGGCTCTATTTTTGCAAATGGCACATAGAACATACTTCCTTTCTGTTTATATTCTGTCATTGCCTGCCCCAATAATTTTAAAAAGGGTATCGGCCTCATTTGATCGCTCATTCATTCCTCCCAAGTCACCGATTTGTGACGTCTAGTAAATTAATTGCATAAGTTCTTCCACAAAAGCTCAGCTTCTTTGCTACTAAGCTGCAACAGTTCTTCTTCAGCACAGATGATGTTACGATCCTTCATCAGAACTTTTCCATTAATTATTGTAGTAATTGTGTCTTTCCCGTTCATACCGAACAGGATGTGGCTGTTAATATTGCTTTCATTCATTGGAGTATAAGGGTGATAATCCATCACTATCACATCAGCATAAGCTCCTTTTTCTATTACTCCTAATTTTTGTCCAAACATCTGCTCAGCTATGTTACGATTATTCTGAAAGAGCATCGTTGGTATCTCACCCCACGCAGCAGAAGGATTCCTGCTCTCGTGTTTATGAAGTATATTCGCTACCTTCATGGACTCCAGCATATCACTGGTATAACCATCCGTTCCCAGCCCTACAAGAATTCCTTTCTCCAGCATGGTAAGCACCTTAGGGCAACCAACCGCATTTCCCATATTAGACTCCGGATTATGAACCACCATGGTCTGGCTTTCTCTTAAAAGCTCCATATCCTTGTCATCAATATGAACACAGTGGGCAGCAATTGTCTTACTTCCCAGGATATTATGCTTTAACAAGCGTTCCACAATAGAGGAATTATAATTTTCCCTGCAGTGAGCAGCATCACTGCTGTCTTCTGCAACATGAATATGGAATCCGGCGCGCCCACCGTTTTGCTCAACACAATAATTTAAAGTCTCATCGCTCAAGGTAAAAGAGGCATGCATACCAATCATACCCTGAAGCATATCTGAGGTATCCTTGCTGCAATACTCCAGAAAATCTATATTCTCCTTTACGGAAGCTCTCATCTTATCCTCGCCGTCTCGATCAGATATCTCATAGGCAAGGCAGGTTCTGACTCCAAGCTCTTTTGCCGCCTCCGCTATCTGAAACAAGCTTCCTTCAATATTCCCAAAGCTGGCATGGTGATCAAATACAGTGGTTACACCATTTCTGATGCAATCTAAATAAGTTACCTTCGCACTTAATTCCACCTGCTTCAAGGTGAGCTTCCGATCCAGTTTCCACCAGGTACCCTCCAATATCTCAAGGAAATTCGCAGGATGGTTTCCAGGAATAGCTAAGCCTCTGGCAAAGGCGCTGTAAATATGATGATGCGTATTGATAAGACCCGGCATGATTAAGCCTCCCCTGGCATCTATGAACTGCGCCTCGGGATATTTTTGCTTCAACTCCTCAAAGCTTCCGACATCATAGATAAACTGATCCTTAATGCAGACCGCACCCTTCTTAATATAAGTATTTTTTCCATCTCTGGTTATCACTGTTCCATTACCTACCAGCAGCATGACCATCACCTCCTATTTTTATTTTTTATGAAAGCTTCAACTCTCGTTTTCTAAATATTCCATTTCCTTTGGAAATTTGATCCCCAAGAAACTTACCCGACTCCACGATCAGGTCACCACGCAGGAATACGCGCTCAACCTTTCCCTTAAGGCTTCTTCCCTGATAAATGGATTCTTCCTCAGATATTTGCAACATTACCTTGTCATCATAGATTACGATATCTGCATCCGCTCCGGGTAAAAGGGTACCTTTGTATGGATATAATCCATAAGCCTTTGCAGGAGCTTCTGTATATTTTGATATAATCGAAGTTCCAAATTCCGTATACATATTTGAAAAGGAATATTCAATGCCGCCAACTCCCATTGGAATCTGACTGGTATACTGAGCTTTCTTTAAGCCCATATCAAATGGACAGTGATCCGTTCCAATGACATTAATCTCATCGATATACTTCTTTAGGAGAGTCCGTTCTGATTCATTTCTCAGGGGTGGTGTCATGGTATAGCGGT
>JAQZBD010000071.1 GCA_029239235.1 Herbinix sp. | reverse complement strand
GCATACGCATTTCTATGTATATTCATAGCCGGTCCATAGAGACCTGACGCTCCAAGATCCATTACATCATTTCCCAGGGCTTTACCCATTTCTTCCATCAGATCCACATTATAGGTTGCTGCCATGATATTTTCATCTGAATATGCTGTATGGCATTCTGAAACACCTGTCAGATTCTGTGTGTAGCCTTGCGGACCGTTATCATCCAAGGTAGCCGGCTTTGATACACTTGGTACAACCGCAGTGTTATGATAGCCCTGACCAATCAAAACAGCCATTTCATCATAGGTTACCTGATCCAGTAAATCCTCCCATGCAGGATCAGCATAGTCCTTCCCAATCATCATCGACAATGTCAACCCATTATCAGCTCCCATTTTGGGCATTTCTGCTGTAGAACCCTCTTTTCCTTTATAGGTCTGATAAATAAATAGCCCATCCTTCATCATCTGATCTGTCGCTTCAATTTTCATAACTTCCGGCCAGGTACCCATCCAATTACTTCGGGAAGCTGTATCCAGCTTTTCATTGCTGTAAAGGAAAGTCATATCACTGTTTCCTTCCTCTGTCATTCCGTCTGCTGTCGTATAGCCTTTGACTGCCAATACGTTATTTACAGCTTCATGTGCATCCGATGCTGCGGTAAAATAGTAATCTCCTGCATCTAAGATATAGGTTTTCGCGCTTTTGGAATCATAGCACGCCAATTCTTCGCGCGGAACGCTAATTGCAATTGTTTCTGAAGCTCCCGGTTCTAATATTTCCGTCTTATCAAATCCGCAGAGCTCTACAGATGCTTTTTCAATACCATTCTCCTTGTCATATTCAGTATAGGGTGATTGGAAATAAATCTGAACAACCTCTTTGCCGGCTGTTTCTCCCGTATTTGTAACAAGCACTGTTATATCAAAGCTATCCGTACCCTGATTATAGGCTGCTTTAAAATCCGAATAGGCAAATTCCGTATAACTAAGGCCATAACCAAAGGGATATGCAACGGTGTCAGAATAGTTATATTCCCCTACATTAGAGCCACCCATTACAACATCTTCGTACCGGGTTTCATAATACCGATACCCTACATAAATCCCTTCCTGATAGGTAATATAATGATGATTTCCATCCAACTGGCCATTAAATACACTATACCAATTTTCTTCGTCTTCCGGGTCGTAATTCGTATAATCAGCACCATAGATGCCAATCATAGACGGTGCTGTGGTGTTATCATAGCAATATGTGTCTACTAATTTTCCACTTGGATTTGCATTTCCGACCAATAAATCAGCAATTCCATTTAGTCCCCATTCTCCGGTATAGCCAACCCAGAGTACCGCATCAATACCATATTCTTCGTTATCGATAAAGCCACACTCTAACGCATTTGTAGTATTCAGCAAAACAATGACATTTTCAAAATTTTCATTTGCCATTTTTAACATGTCCTGCTCTTCTGCTGTCAGCGATAATACATTCGTACCATCCACAAAATTTTCTACCTCCAAATCAGCACCTTCCCCTGAAATACGTGAGATGGTGACAATGGCAGCATCCTTGTACTCTGCGAAGCTTGCTGTAACATCACTGGTATATGCACTGACCGGTACTTCATTGATATTCCAACCCGCACGACCCGACTGGTTCTCCTGATTGGCCGCCTTGCCCGGTGTACGTACATAATCCTTTCCTGCTCCCGTTACATAAAAATTCCATAAAGCCGGATTCACCGAAAGCCCCCTGCTTTCCAGTGCTTCTTTTAATGTCGGTGCACCGGAAGTGTCAATGTCTGCGGCACCTGTACCACAGGTTACGAAATCAACACTGGAATGGCTGAACGTGCTGACACTGGCTGAACTGTCCAATGGCAAAACCCCATTATTTTTTAATAATACAGAGCCCTCTATATGTAATTGTTCCGCAACTTTTCTACCGTTTTCTTCTAATTCCTCAACAGAATTAAAATCCGGTTCGAAATAGGTCTTATCTTCTGTTCCCGCTCCTTTATCTACCACTTTATATGTTTCTGTCTTCAAATAGATATTGATTGCCTGACTTGCAGACAACGCAATATTCGTTCCAACAATACTCACAATCATTAGTACTGCAAACCCTGATGTAATAATTGCCCATTTTTTTACACCCATACACTTTTTCTTTTTCTCACTCACTTTTCCCATTTCCTTTCAAAAATATATTTCCCCGGAGATAACAGACTTCATGGTAACAATCAAATAAAAAGAATTCAAGCGGATTTACCCATGTGGTTATGATACATTCCTAACTGGCTATTCTTCACATTTAACCATAAAAAATGAGGCCATAAAAAATGATGAGTAATATTAGACATAACCTCTAATATTACTCATCATTTTCCTCCATCTTTGGGATTGGAATTAGTATTTTTAATGAAAAACAGTCATCTTCTTCACTAACAATGATATGACCGTCATATTTTTTTGCGAGATGCCATATGCTTCGGAGACCGAACCCATGAGATCGTTGATCACCTTTCGTTGTAACTGGAAACTTCCCCTCATACACCAAAGTCTCAGGAATCGGATTTATAAAGTTCATAATCAAGAACTGCTGCTTTCGGTAAATAATTACATCAATCTGACGCTTTTCGATCTCTTTGAATTTTTCAACAGCTTCAATTGCATTATCCATTGCATTCCCTAAAATTACATATAAATCTACCGTTGCTATAAAATTCATTTGACTTCCATCTGCCACACAGGAAACATGAATATCATGTTCTTTACAATAAAGGCTTTTTTCCGTCAATATTGTGTCAAAAACATTATTTCCTGTTTTTACAATTGCTTCATATATATTAACATTATCTTCAATTTCATTTAAGCATTCATCAAACTCTTCTTTTCCCATGTGCCGGAGTGCTCTGATCTGATGCTTCAAATCATGGCTTTTTTGATTCATTAACGCAATATTTTCCTTGGATAAATGATATCGTTCCTGTTCCTTTTCCCAAAGCAAATTCATTACTTCCAATTCGTGCTTAATTACGCTTTTCTTAAACAGCTCGTTCTGCATATAAAGTATTATGATGCACATCACCTGTGAAACAAACAGGAATTTCCAATCCTCATTATACGAGTCAATACTTCTTAATGCAGGTGCATTCGCAAGAAGCTCAATCACGCAAATAATTAAAACTGCCGAGATTGTCTGCCTGGGTCCAATTCTTTTTTTTCGATCTTTCGGCATCCATGCCGCGATTGTATTCGCACAGATTCCATACCCTGCCATAAATAAAAGTGCACATAAAATACCCCCACCTAAAACATTCCTGTCAAGCATCTCTTTCCCAAAAATATAAATTAGTTTCCATGTTCCCACCAATAAATTCCAGACAGAGAATCCCCATATCGTATCATATACCGCAACTGATAAGGATATCTCCCACCCCTGGAACAGATACAATATCATTATTGCGCCTGCCAGGGCTCTTGAAAGCATTTGTACTGCTTCACTGCCTGTATCCAGCTGCTGGAATCCTATTGTTAATGCAACGATAATACTAGCCATCATCACAGTTTTAATTAAAAACTTTTCTTTTCTATTTGCTGATATACAAAAAGGAATCCCGCTTAACCAAAATGCTATCTGCAGAATATAAACCTGTACGGTATCCACTATGCATTCCCTCCCACGTACTCCATCAACGCTTTTAGAAATGCTGTTTTATTGCGTCTGCTAATTTCAACTTGATACGGTCCTACAGTTGCAATACACTTAACCACTTCTATTACATGCATCAGATTAACAAGATACCAATGGTTGCATTTTACAAATGGATATGGTTCCAGCATTTCCTCCACACTTTGCAAGGTTCCGCGAACCACAATTTCTCCTTCGACTGTATAATAATGCAGCATTCGATTTTGTATCTCCACATAATATATTTGCTTAATTTCCAACGTTTTAATTCCATCTGTCAACTTTAATACAATAGCGTTTGTCTCCTTTTTGACCACACGCTTCAATGCCCTTGTCATCTTCATTGCAAATGTATAATATGTGATCGGTTTCACTGTAAAATCTAAAGCACCTACTGAATAACCCTTAATTGCATATTGTGTCATATTTGTAATAAACATAATAACAACATCTTCATCTCTCTCACGAATTTTTTCAGCTGTTGTCATCCCATCTAATATTGGCATTTGGATATCCAGCAGAATCAAATCATATTCATTGTTATAATTCTCCATAATTTTCGCTCCATCGGAAAACACCGATACCCGAAATGACATATTGTTTTCTTTTTCGTAGTTCTTCAAATACTCTTTTAACTGTTCGCAAACCTCTAATTCATCTTCTACAATAGCGATATGATACATGATCCAGCTCCTGTGTATAAAAATACTCCCTGATATTCCAATATAGGTTTCATCAAAAAAGGAAATCCAATTTCAATGCAATAGTCTATCATATTTTAAGAATGATATCAATTCATATCCCTTTTTAATATGTATTTTATTTGGCTGACATTTTATATTGATACAGAGCTGGTAATTCGTGAATCAACCTCCTACGCTTTCCGCCAGGATTTGTAGGATCAACGTCAATTTTTTAAATTGTTTATTGGCTTGAACCAGTTCGCTTGCAAAATAATTTCAAAAAAGATTTTTACTTTATTTGATCCAAGATTGAATCAGCCAGATTGATTAAACTGTGACCACCTTCAGGTAAAACGTTAATTCTAGCCTGTGGAACAAGTTTTTTCATTCTGGTGACAGTTTCCATCGAATGTAGCATGATGTCTTTCGCTCCAACAAATAAAAAAACCGGCATGGACAAACGCTTTATCTCCTCATCACTAAAAATAGGAATTGGTTCTCGTCTAGTATTGAAATTTCGAATCACTAATCTTTGAAAATTCAACATAATCTCGGGCATGTCCACATTGCCATTTATAATCTTGGATAATCTTCTAATCCCATTTTTCCCAAAAAGCATATGAAAGATGGCTATAAATAGAAAGCTTTTATTTTGCGTACCAATACCCGCCGGACATATTAGCACCAACTTTTTTATTTTTTCCGGGTACTTTATGGAAAATTTCGCTCCAAGCCAAGCTCCTAAAGATGCCCCGATTAAAGTTACTTTGTTGATCGACAGCTCCTCGAACACATCATATAACCAATCATCCAGATCAGATGTGGTAAAAGGAAGCTGTCTCTCATCGCTTTTTCCCGGCTCCCCCGGCATATCAAGTGCATATACTCGATATCTTTGATAATACTTCTTAATCTCGCTTATCCACATACTTGAATTCATACTGCTTCCATGCAGCAAAATCATGGGCGGTGCCGAAAGCTCACCTGCAACTATGGCAAATGTGCTTCCATGGCGAGTGTTTATGCTCAACCTCTCATAAGGTATTGTCAATTTATTAAGCAGCATATCATAGTAATTAAGTATCTCATCCCTGCCTTGCTGTGTTTTAAAGGCTTTATTAATTATCATTTTTGTATTTCCCCTTTTTATTGATGTATTTGGTTGTTATTATCCGACTAATTTAAATTTATTAACATCATCACTCTAATAACATAGTTATAATAACATATGTTAAATGTAACATATGTTATTATGGAAGTCAATTAAGTATAATTATTTTGTAACTGAAAGATAATACCAAAGTTACTTTATATATAAAGAATGAGATAGCAGTTAAAAAGGACAAAGAAAAGGTTGAGGTAATAAATTACCTCAACCGGTTATTAGCATCCATTATAAAATTTATCTTTTCTTCCAGCCCCCAGAGGACTATTATCTACACCGTGTAAAATATTCTCTAACAATTTCCGCAGTATAACGAATATCCTCCTCCGTATGAGCATCGGAAAGGAAAATCGCTTCAAACTGAGCAGGTGCAATATAGACTCCATGCTCCAGCATATAATGAAAGAATTCTGCGTATTTCTTTGTATCCGAGGTTAATGCACTCTCGAAATCACAAACTTCCGCATTGGTAAAGAAGGCACTTTGCAGAGAACCAATCTGGTTCACTCTGATTACGCCTGCCTCAACACCCGGTTGGAATGCTTCCTTTAATAGTAGTGCCTTTTTTTCTAACTCTTGATAGATCCTCGGATTATTTTTTAAGATGGACAGGGTAGTGATACCAGCGGATGTAGCGATAGGATTACCCGACAGAGTCCCTGCCTGATAGACATCTCCCAGGGGAGCTATCATCTGCATAATTTCCCTGCGTCCGCCATAAGCACCGATTGGCATACCGCCGCCTACAATCTTACCTAATACAATCAAGTCCGGTTGTATCTTAAAGTATTCTGCGGCTCCGCCTAGAGCAACTCGAAAACCGGTAATAACCTCATCAAAGATCAGCAGAGATTCGCTCTCTCTTGTAATAATGCGAAGCGCCTCTAAGAATCCAGGCTTTGGTAAAACCACACCCATATTGGCTGCAACCGGCTCTACAATAACTGCGGCGATTTGTCCCTTATATTGTTCAAATAAGTTCTCAACTGAGGTTATATTATTATAGTCTGCTACTAAAGTATTATCCGTATAAGAGCGCGGCACCCCAGCGCTATCCGGCACTGTATTAGAGATTACAGCAGAACCTGCCTTCACTAACAATCCATCCGAATGGCCATGATAGCAGCCTCTAAATTTTATTATTTTATCCTTTTTCGTATAGCCTCTGGCAACTCGAATCGCACTCATGACAGCTTCTGTTCCCGAGCTTACTAATCGAAGCATTTCCATACTTGGCATTAACTCACGGATCAGGTCTGCCAGAACCACTTCATTTTCTGTTGGAGCACCAAAGGTCAAACCATATTCACAGGCTTTGGTTACTGCTTCCACTACTTCATCTCTGGCATGTCCAAGGATTGCGGGCCCCCAGGAACCAACAAAGTCAATAAATTCATTTCCATCTACGTCCGTGATTCTGGCACCCTTAGCCTTTTGAATAAACAAAGGTGTTCCACCCACGGAGCGGAAGGCTCTTACCGGACTGTTCACTCCTCCCGGCATCAGTTCATATGCTTTTTCATATAATTCTTTTGATTTTTCCTGCTTCATCTGTCCCTACTCCTTTAACCAGGTTGCAACGTCAAGAGCGTGGTAAGTAATAATAATTCTTGCACCGGCACGCTTTATTGCCAGAATATTCTCCATTACAATCTTCTTCTCATCAATCCAGCCATTTAATGCTGCAGCCTTTACCATAGAATATTCACCACTGACATTATAGGCAGCTACGGGACAGTCAACATAGTCTGCCACTGTCTTTAATACATCCAGGTATGCAAGTGCCGGCTTTACCATTACCATATCCGCACCCTCTAATAAATCCTCTTCTACTTCAAGGATTGCTTCCCGAACATTTGAAGCGTCCATCTGATAGGTCTTACGATCCCCAAAACCGGGAGCCGAATGGGCCGCATCACGAAATGGTGAATAATAACCGGAAGCATACTTTGCACTGTATGCTAGGATTGCAATATCTTCAAAACCATGCTCATCCAATGCTTTACGAATGACTCCAACTCTTCCATCCATCATATCAGAAGGAGCGATGATATCTGCTCCTGCTTTTGCAAGACTTACCGATGACCTAGCCAATAATGGAAGGGTTTCATCATTAATTACTTTACCATCTCTGACAACTCCGCAATGACCGTGATCCGTATATTCACACAAGCAAACATCTGCTATGACCAGTAAACTCGGGTACTTTTTCTTAATGTAACGGATCGCCTGCTGGGTTACGCCCTCATCATCATAGGCTCCGCTGCCTACTCCGTCCTTATGCTCCGGTATACCAAATATAAGGACACCAGAGATTCCAGCCTGCCAAACTCGTTCTAATTCTTCGTCTAATTGATCAATGGAAAACTGGAAGATCCCAGGCATGGATGCAATAGGATTTTTGATGTTTTCACCCTCGATCACAAAGATTGGGTAAATTAATTCAGATGCTGTCAGTCTGGTTTCCCTTACTAAATTTCTCATGGATTCGCTGACCCTCAGCCGTCTCATTCGTTTCATAATATAACCACACCTTTCCAAAGCCTGCAAACTCCCAGCCGCAGGCACCATATATGCAAAGTGAATGATAAACATGATTCACTTTGAGAAACTTGTTCTTTATTTTCACACTAACAATTTTTTGTCCTCGATGCCACTGGGTGACGGATGTGAATTATGCTTCCACAATTCAGCTATCCTTCCAGCTTTACACTGCTAAGAATTCCCTGTACAAGACCTGAAGCACTGGCTTCACCGGCTACTAATAGGTTCGTAAATCCATAATCCACTAACGCCTGCTTTGTTGCTTCCCCGATACAAACAATTTTGCTATCCTTTAATTCTGCCTTCTGCTCCTGCTGCATTCCTTTAAAAAGTCCATGAACTCCGGAAGCGCTGGCAAAGGTCAAATAATCATATCTGCATAGCTGCTCTGCATCAGGCAATAGCTCCTGGTCTATTTCCTTAATATCATAGATCTTGATATCGTCAAAGCTAATGGAATGTTTCTCAAGAGTTTTTATTAAATCCTCTGATCCCTGCTCTGCCCGAGGAATAAGAATCCTATCCTCATCGTGCTTTACCAAACCGCTTAACTCATCAGCCAACGTTGTAACATTTGCCGCTGACGGGATAAAATCCGAATGAAATCCTTGCTTTAGCAGCGCTGCTTCTGTTCCCTTGCCAACAACCGCAAACTTAAGTCCGGCAAGCTTTCGCAGATCCAGCTGCAATTCCTTCCATTTCAGAAAACAAAGCTCTACTGCATTTGTACTTGTAAATATCAGCCACTGGTATTTTTCAATGGAGCTTAACGCTTCATCAAAGGCTGCATTATCCTTATACATCTGGAGTATAGATTGACTGATAATATCTGTAGCCGCTCCCATATCTTGCAGCTGCTGGGTTAATTTATCCGTGATATTCGCAGTTCCTGTAATTCCCACCTTAATACCGGATAAAGGAAGCTCTTCTTTTGCTTTGAAGTGAAATGCTGCCACCTCGCCAACGATGATAATCGCCGGAGCCTTAATCTTGGCCTCCTTCACCTTCTGACAGATATCCTGCAGGGTGCCTCTTGCCTCCTCCTGCCATATGGTGGTACCGTTTGCCACAACTGCCACCGGTGTGTCTGCTGGTCTGCCATGCTCTAAAAGGGTTGTAGTAATTTTCTCAAGATTTCCGACACCCATTAGGATTACCAGGGTTCCTCCCAGCTTTGCCAGATATTTAAAATCCTCCGGCAGATTTCCTTCCTCATCTGCGGTATGACCTGTAACTACAGAAAAGCTCTGACTAGCTCCGCGGTGGGTAACCGGTATACCGGCATAGGTTGGCACCGAAATCGCTGAAGTAATTCCCGGTATAACCTCATAAGGAATTCCATGTTCTTCCATGGTCAGGATCTCTTCTCCGCCCCGCCCAAAGACAAAGGAATCGCCTCCCTTGAGACGTACAACATGCTTATGGAGTTTGGCCTGTTCTACAATAATCTGATTGATCTCACGTTGTGTAACTGCATGATTTCCTACGACTTTTCCCACATTTATCTTTTTACAGCCATCCTTTAAATATTGCAGTAAGCTGGGGGATGCCAGTCTGTCATAGATAACAACATCGCATGTCTTTAATAATTGCAAACCTTTTTGAGTAATGAGTCCGGGATCTCCCGGCCCAGCACCAACAAGATATACTTTTCCTACACCGTCCATATTATCTTCTTCTCCTTTATGACAAAATGAACAATTGCCAACCAATAACCAGTATCGATTATAAATAAATTGGTTACGCAATTTTCAATTGTAAATTTCTATTATAGATTTTATGTAACTGTAGATTTTATGTAAACGCCAGTTGCTTCGCAACTCTTATGGCTAATTGATCGTAATTTTCTACTATTTCCTCATCCTGAACCTGATGCACCTGATCTCCAACCTGGAATATCGCATCGATACAGAGCTTTTCTGCCTCAACCCTTGAATAGATTCCAATTGCCTCATGACATCCTGCATTCATTAGTTCTAAGACTCTGCGTTCTGTTTTTAGACAGACTTCTGTATCAGCATCGTTGATCTGTCTCACTATCGCTGCTAATTCATCATCAACTCTTCCTTCTACCGCCAAAATCCCCTGACCAGCTGCTGGAATAAACTGCGTAGGAGGAAGATACTGAATGTGCAGCTGCTCATCATTAATCAAGCCTAAGCGCTTCATACCGGATGCCGCTAAAATAATTCCATCAAATTCTCCTGCCTTTAATTTTTCCAATCTCGTCGGAACATTTCCGCGTAAGCTTTTACATTCTGCCTGGTAAAATTGACTGATTTGAAATTGTCTTCGAAGGCTGCTGGTGCCGATGACGTAGGGTTTGCCAGCCTCCAACGCATTCCCGACACTTATTACGATATCCCTTGGATCTTCCCTTTCAGGGATTCCAATGATGCCAAGCCCCTCAGGAAGCTTTGTTGTCATATCCTTCGCGCTATGAACTGCCAGATCGATGCTTCCATTTAATAATGCCTCCTCAAAAGCATCAACAAAAACCCCTTTTCCCCCAAAAGAAAGTAAGGGTCTGTCCAAAATTTCATCACCTACGGTACTGATTGGAATAATCTCGAAGTTTAGTTCCTTATCTATTTTGCTCAATCGATCAATGATATAATTTGTCTGTACCATCGCTAACTTGCTCTTTCTAGAGCCTACCTTTACAACACGCTGCATAAGCCTGAATAAACCTCCTCAATCCCATACTTAAGCCTAAACTGATACTGTTTTAAGGCTTCCCATATAACCTTCTCTATCGAACCTTTTTCTCATTATTTTGAATCTGATTCCTGTTTTATTAGTAACTCAACATCTTCCGGTAAAAGCTCTCCTTCTTTTTCCACTCCGATTTTAGCCAGCTTCTTAAAGATCCTAGCTCTCACCTTCTCAGTGGGAACTCGATGTTTGACTATTTCCCGGTAGGAACCGAGTACCTGAACCAATCGCCCATAATATGAAGGTATCTGATCCGCGATTAGCTTCTTTATATGTCCCGCCATCACCGGACTTTTTCCCGAGGTTGTTACTCCGATTGTAATATCTCCCTGCTTAATATAGGCAGGAAACAGACAACTGCAGTTCTCCGGCTGATCCACCGCATTGACAAGAAGCTTACGTTTCTCACATGCTTCTGATATCTCCGCATTTACCGAGGACTGATTTGTTGCTGCAATCACAAAAAAAGCCTGATTCAAATCCTCCTCTTGATATTCCCGAAGCAGAATCTCAATTTCCTCTTTTCTTTGTAAAATCTCATCACAGACCTTTGGTGCAATAACCGTGACCTTTGCCTCGAACTCCAGTAGTGCCTCGACCTTACGACTGGCCACAGTGCCTCCGCCGAAGATATAACACTCCCTATCTTTTAAATCCACAAAGAACGGGAAATATGCCATTCTTTTCTCCCTCCAATCAAACTCTCTACTTAAATAACCGCAAAGCCAAGAATTCATTGATTTGCAGCTTCACCAGCATCTAAACCATCTCTTGAAGCAGCTTTAATAAACCGGAAAACTCCTCGTGATTTGCTTTATCCTTTAGCTCATATAATACATTCTCAAAGGATCGTCCGGAAAGTCTTTGCTTTACCTTCGCAAGCTGTGGCAAGAACTCGTGGAAGCTTAATTCCTTTTTAATCTCCTCCATATGCTTCTCCAGTATTCTCTGAGCCTCGATGATTTCCTGTTCCTTAATTAATATATTATGCTTCGCTACCTCTTCATAATAATCCATATCATGAAGAACAGCTCCTTCCTGCTTTATAATATCCTTATCAATATCCATTGGAACGGATAAATCTATAAAGATTCGTTTTTTATCTACCTTAATATTCTCAGAAAGTTCATGATAGGTTATGGTATAATGAGGGCTAGTCGTAGCACTAATAATGATATCCGCATCATTCATATACTGATATCGTTCCAAATAATGAACCATCTCCAGCTTCTTATAGCTTCCATGAATACTCTCCCTGGCATTGTGGCTGCGTGATGTACCAATCAACTCAATGCCCGGTTTTCCATAAAGATTCTTCATAACGATCGAGCCCATTTTTCCCGACACACCGATAATCAAAACCTTCTTACTTTCTTTTTGATAACTCATGACTTCATTCGCCACCAAAGTTCCAATGGAAATAGAAGTCTTAGATAGCCTTGTATCCGTCTTAATCTTCTTGGCACAGGTAATTGCCGCCTGGAACAATGTGTTTAACAGGTATTTTGTTGTTCCAAGTTTTAATGCTCTTTCATAGGCTTCCTTAGCCTGTCCAAGTATCTCGTCCTCTCCCATAACCATAGAGTCCATTCCGCAGATAACCTGGAATAAATGCTGAATTGCTTTGTCTTCCATATAAATAAGGAAGTACTTTCTTAGAACTGCCACATCCATTTGCTTAAATTCTGCTAAGCGTTGCTGCAGCTCCAGGATATTCTGATTATTTCCCCGAAAATATAGTTCTGTCCTATTACAGGTCGATAAAAGAACACATTCCTCAAGGGCACCATGTTCAACGATGCCTTTGAGGAACCTTTCCTGCTCTTCTATCGAAAATGAAAACAATGCCCTAATCTCTACCGGGGCAGTCTTGTGACTTATACTGATACTAATAAATTGCTCCATTTTGCGCTTCCTTTGTAACGTATTCCAGCCGTTTTATCTACATCCCCAAACATATGGCCTACGCAAAGTATAGTATTCCTATCATTGCCTTGTCAATATACTTTATATCAAATATTCTATACTATCCATAGAAATTCGAGTTGATGTATTATACAATAATACGCATTCTCTTCCATCTTCCTTGCCAAGTGCATAATCACCCTTACCCTCGCTATTCATGATATCGTGTCGAATACGGCGATTCATCCTGGTTGGGGCATCACTTATGATATCAATTCCTTTTCTATGAAAGGGCTTTTCTCTATAATAAGGATCAAAGACATAAATATATTCACTGTCTATTCCTGTTAAAAGTACATAATGCCACACGCCCAGCATAACCTTTGCAACAACGGTTCCACCTTGACCTAAGCATTCTGCGATACGGCTGTTTTGACTAATGCGAACCTCATTCCCACTCATTACTTCACAATGGATCGGCCATTTTTTCACCTTACCGAACTGGTTTAACCAATTAGATAAGAATAGCATAGCCATACCCGTGGTGCCGTTCTTATGGGCTTCACCCTCTTTATTATAACTATCCAGGCTATAAAGCATAATGTTTCTAACTACTTCAGGAGCTACGTCTTTTCTTTGAAATAGATAGTTTATTGCGTTCAGCATCGTAGTTGGTCCGCAATCATATTCTGTAGTCTGGTAATGTAATGGATTTTTCATTTTATTACCCGTGCCTTTCCATCTAAGATAACTCTTCAACTAACGATCAACTAGCCTTTTAAAAGGCTGGTCAGATCTACTATTAATTTACTCACGATCTGTCAGTAAGTTGATTAATATGGACGTACATCTTTCCAGTTCGTCGATCTCCGTGTATTCCTTACAGGAATGAACCTGATTCATTCCACAGGACATAACAATCCCGGTAATCCCATTCTTTACAAAATTATTGTTATCGCTTCCTCCAAAGGTTGATACCAGTTCTACAGGACAATCAATTTTGTCGCAAGCTTTTTGGAAGCGGGTGATTACAGGATGATCCTTTGCTATCTCATAGGCAAGGCATCCAATGGACGTCTCAAATTCATACTTTGCCTGATATTCCTCTGTTATTTCACGAATCACAGCTTCAATTAATTCAATCTCAGCCACAGCTTTTTCATGCTGTGAGCTTCTGACTTCTCCTCGGAGAACACATTCTTCCGAAACAATATTTCTAGCCTTTCCGCCTTCAATTGTTCCGATATTCACCGTCATTCCTTCTCCGATTCGTCCCTGTCTGATTCGAGAAATTGCTTGTGCAGCTATGGCGATGGCATTAATGCCTTGCTCTGGAGCAAAACCTGCATGAGCTGCCTTTCCAATAATCTTAATCGTAAAGGAAAGTAGTGTAGGTGCCTGAATAGCAGCCCTCCCCACCGGTCCGTCCAGATCAAGTACATAAGCTTCCTTTGCTTTAATTTTACTAAAATCAAAGACCTCTGTACCTCTTAAGTACACTTCCTCCGCAATCGGTAACAATACCTCAATGCTTCGATGAGGCAGCCCCTGTTCTTTGATACTTCGCACGGCTTCAAGAATTGATACCAAACCGGAAATATCATCTGCTCCTAACACTGTTGTTCCATCGCTGGTAATAGTACCATCCTCATGTACAATCGCAGTTTTACCAATTCCCGGCTCTACGGTATCCAGATGGGAAGAGAATAAGATAGGATCTCCCTCCACATTTCCCGGTAAATACCCATAAAGATTTCCACAATTCCCATTGTAATGCTCACCTGCTGAGTCTTCCTCAATCTCAAATCCTAACTCCTCTAAGGATTGAATCATTGCATCTGCTAACTCACGCTCTTTATAAGAAACTGAATCGATTGATACCAATCGGCAAAATTCTTTTACAATTCGTTCTCTGTTAATCATAGTTACCCTCCTATTTCTATTTTATCAGAATACCAGCTGTTATGGAATAACATTTTCTCATCAGCCCTTATAATCCTATTGATACTTTTCAATTTGTGAATTTATTTATCAAAATCATCACCATATTAAATTAATGACTTTGATAAACAAACTATTACTGATGTAAAACAAGTGAATCAGAAGAACTGATTCACTTGTTTTTGAAGGATTTCATATTCGAGTAATTATTAATTTGCATAGCTTTCAATGTAATGGAGTTTAGAATTTAGGTACTACCGCACCTTCGTATTTTTCATTTATAAAGTCTCTTACCTCATCACTTTGAAGAGCCTTTACTAATGCTTTAATATCTTCCCTATTCTCGTCACCTGCATTAACTGCAAGAATGTTAGCAAATGTATCTGCAGCAACGGAATCCTTATCTTCTGTAGCGATTGCGTCTTTTGCTACATTTAAACCTGCTTCAATTGCATAGTTTCCGTTAATTACAGCAAGGTCAACGTCCTGTAAGGAACGTGCCAGCTGAGCAGCTTCAATCTCAACGATGTCAAGGTTCTTTGAATTTTCTACAATATCATTTTTTGTTGCTTCTAAGCCTACGCCATCAGCAAGCTTGATTAATCCCTGTGCCTCTAATAACAATAACGCTCTTGCTTCATTGGTTGCATCATTTGGAACTGCAATCTGAGCACCATCAGCTAAAGCATCTAAGGTCTTTGTCTTTCCAGGATAGATACCGAATGGTTCATAATGAATTGCTGCAACGGATACAATGTTCGTATCGTTTTCTGCATTGAACTGATCTAAGTATGGCTGATGCTGGAAGTAGTTGGCATCTAAATCTTTACTATCTAATGCCAGGTTTGGCTGAACATAATCGGAATATTCTACGATTTCTAAAGTGTATCCTTCTTTTTCTAAGATTGGTTTCACTTGCTCTAAAATCTCAGCGTGTGGAGTCGTACTTGCTCCTACTACAATTTTCTTTGCTTCCTTAGTACCGCATCCTGTTAAAAGAGCCCCCGCTAAAACCAGTACTAATAAAATAGCTACTATTTTTTTCATAACTTTTCCTCCTTGAAATTTTTCATATATATCATATCTGTTTAATATGTTTTGAAGTATAACGAATATTGATTCAAATGTCAATACCCTATTTTCATTTTTTTATTCATCTTCCAATCTTTCATATAACAGATATCATCCTTTGTTAATTATCGTCTCAGATCCGATCTAGCCAAGATGACAAAGCCTATGAGATTTGCCACCATCCTCAGTTGCGTCCCCACCCTGCTGCTTATCATAAGCCAGTTGCCAGTCTACCATATCCTGAAGGGTTATGCTATCTACTACATCACTAATTGCGTCGTCCAACCTTTTCCAAGCCTTTACGGTCACACAAATGCCCTCTCTGATACAATAGCTGCATTCGTTATCCAAACACTTTACCGGAGACAAGCTCCCTTCCATTAGTCGCAGAATCATTCCCAGAGTGTAATCTTTGGTGGGCTTTGATAATTTATAGCCGCCCTGAAATCCTCGTATACTGGTTACATAACCTGCTTTGTTTAGCACAGCTACTATTTGCTCCAGGTATTTACCCGATAGCCCCTGTCTTTCTGCGATTAATTTCAAGGGGATATAATCACTTGTTTTGTCTAAAGCCATATCCAGCATAATATTCACGGCATATCGCCCTTTTGTGGATATTTTCATCAGCGTCCTCCTTATTCGATCACCCGGTTAACGTAATCGAATTTTTTCGTTTTTCTCAATTTGAACTATTTTACCATCTTGTACGATTACTGTAACAGAGCCATACCGGGTCGCTTCAATCAGTTCAATGATCTTTTTGACGTCCTGCTCTGTCACCGTGTTTAATTGAAATGCACGCTCCTCTTTTCCCAAGTTACAAAACCCCTTCCTTTTATCATACTATTCCGATATGTTTTGTTAATATTAAAGTACCTCAATTTATTTGAATTGTCAACTGTAATCTTACCAATTTATAACTAATCATCTACAGGTTATCATATAAATCCTCAATGAAGGTTAAACTCCCCCTATATCCTGTGTAAGTACGGTTAAAAATGAGTCGGTCAGTGATGGGAAAGGAAATGACACTGCACTGAATATCCTTTTGCAAGGCTATCTCCCTTTCATTGCTGCTGCCGATCAGCAACGTGATTTCATCATGCTCTTTCAGAGCTTTAAAGATCCTAAATTGGTCAGTCTCAAATACAACTTCAGGTGGTTTCGCACATTCAAGAGACTCAATCTGAGCTTTAATTCTCTCCTCATCCTCCTGTCGAAACATTGGATCCGTGATTATAGTAATCACTGGAGTGAAGCTATAGTCATTTGCCAGGAACCTGGTGACACCAACCGCCGTGTTTGCATCCCCTACCACCGCGAATTTCTTCCAGCTAAGCG
>JAQZBD010000311.1 GCA_029239235.1 Herbinix sp. | reverse complement strand
AGAGGCTGCTCTACGAGTTTATCCGGGCAGAGCATTAATCAATTCTATTTCTTTGGAAAAAGAAAAGTTCGAAAAATTAATACCGATTGCTAAAAAATACGGTGCCATGTTTATTCTGCTGCCGCTTTCGGATCAGGGTCTGCCAAAAGATATGGAGGAGAAGAAACAGATTATCCATACAGTGCTTGACCGTGCATTTGAGCTGGGCTTAACAAAGGAAGATATTATTATCGATGGACTGGTGAATACCGTAGGGGCTAATAAAAATGCAGCTCTTGAAGCAGTTCAAACAATCCGTTATTGTAAGGAAGAGTTGGGGATCGCAACTATTATTGGTTTGTCAAATATTTCCTTTGGACTGCCGGAGCGTCAATTTGTGCATTTGCAATCCAGGCAGGCCTCACCATGGCCATCGCAAATCCATCCCAGGATCTGCTGGTAAATTCGGCCTTAGCAGCGGATCTATTGTTAGGTGTTGAAGATGCGGCTGAGCGATATATTGAGCGTGTGACAACCAGACCATCAACGATATCTGTTACAACAAGCAGTCGGAGAAATGATGGAAAGCAATCGGTGCAGAACCCGGCTTCTGATAAAACGGAACAGGGCAAGATCGCAAATGAAATCGTAAGTATAACCTTAGAGCAGAAGAGTGAGAATAAACAGGCGGTGTTCAACGCCGTGTTGAAAGGAAATAAGAAAAATATTATTTCCTTGGTGGAAAAAGTACTGGCGGATGGCAGCTCCCCGGACCAGGTCATTGAAGAAACTTTAATTCCTGCTATCAATGAGGTGGGACGGCTTTATGACCAACAAATTTATTTCCTTCCGCAGTTGATTAGCGGCGCTGAGGCTATGAAGAGATCCATTGATTATTTAGAACCAATGCTGAAAAAAGAGGATAATTCCAAAAATAAAATAACAATTGTGATTGCGACGGTAGCAGGTGATATTCATGACATCGGTAAGAATCTTGTTAGCCTGATGCTCAAAAATTATGGATTTCGTGTGATTGATCTGGGTAAGGATGTAGCTACCGAGAAAATTCTTCAGGTTGCTAAAGAGGAGAATGCAGATATTATCGCCCTATCTGCCCTCATGACAACCACAATGATGGAGATGAAGAATGTTGTTGCAAAAGCGAAGGAGCAGGGGCTTAAGTCTAAGATTATCATTGGTGGTGCAGTCGTAACCGAAAGCTATTGTGAAGAAATAGGTGCAGACGGATATTCTGAAGATGCCCAATCAGCAGTTGCTTTGGTAAGAAGATTAATGGAAGTGAGTTAGGAGTGGATATCTATAGAGAATTAATAGCAATATAGATTAATAGCAATATAGATTAATATCAAATAGATTAGCAGCAAATAGCTTAGTAGCTATATAGATTAGTATATTGATAAAGATTGATATAAATATGCCCCCTTTGTGGATCAGATCAAGATCAGATCAAATTATCCACAAAGGGGGTCTTGTATGTAAAGTACACAATTATTATTATTATTATTATGAGCTGACCTTTTGAACATTTACAATATAAATCCCGATGCATACAAGAATTAATGCTAATAAATTGTTCCAGGTAAACAATAGATCCCCAAGAAATAGAGCAGATAAAAGAGCACCAAAGACCGGGGTTAAAAAATTATAGACAGCGAT
This sequence comes from Herbinix sp., assembly GCA_029239235.1. Taxonomy (GTDB): domain Bacteria; phylum Bacillota; class Clostridia; order Lachnospirales; family Lachnospiraceae; genus Mobilitalea. Next base: position 2,141 of record JAQZBD010000311.1, on the reverse strand, counting down.
TTGGCTGATTCTATTATATTTGGATAATACAGTCCAGACGGTAAAAGCAATAGCAGAGAGCAGGGACATATAAGCTAATAACAGAACACCAGTCAGTGTAATATGCGATAACTTACCTCCGGTTAGGAATCCAAGAAGCATTAAGACCAGGCCGCCTATTCCTAGCTGATAGCCGGTAACGACTGTGGCATCAGCTGTCTGGCATATGTTCTTACTGATTAGTGAGCCAATGGCAAAGCAGAGGGCTGATAATAACATAAAACCGTCTCCGGAAAGGCTGAAGCCAAGGTCTGCTGAACTAATTCCATTTAAGTTGATTAGTACAATTCCTGCAAAACCAATGGAGCATCCAAAGAATTTTGATTTATTCAGCTTATCATTTTTATAAACAAAATGAGCGAGTAAAACTACAAAAAAGGAACTGGAAGCAGTAAGGATGGATCCTTTCACACCAGTAATCTGGGATAAACCGATATAAAAGAAGATGTATTCCAAAATCGTTTGAAAAAGACTGACCAGCAGCATTCCCTTAACATCGGAAGAATGAAGACAGGGGAACTGCTTATTCTGAATTAATGAAATCAATAAAGTGATTATTCCGGCAAAGAAAAACCGAATTCCTGCAAATACTAATTTTCCTGAAATATCATCATTTGCTAAAGCGAAGAGCTGGTAGCCTATTTTAATGGAGGGAAAGGCACTTCCCCATAGAACAGTGCACAGTATGGATAGTAATATAATATTTATTGGCCGCGTAAATGGGTTTTGATTTATATTTATTCTTGTAGTTGTATTCTTTCTAGTCATTTTATGTGACTCCTTAGTGTTAAATTCCCTAATACATTACTAGCACTGCATAGTAAAGATGATTATGCTTAAACCTTCATTATCTAGTTATCATATAGCAATAATTATAAAAATGCAAATGAATTAATCAAGTTTATAATTGTCATCCCTTTTGAATAGCGTACTTTTCTCTGTATATTTAGCAAAGTAGCATTTCGTTCTGCGCTTAAGTAAAATAGTAAGTTTTGCTCAGGAAAAAATATGTATATTGCACAAATAAAATCTCTTATTTTGCAAATTATACATAAAATATAATAAATTTTATGCTTTTTTGTCGTTGTGATGTTTGGCATATAATGTTAAAATTTAGTCGTTAGCGGTATGCCTTTTTCATATACTGCTCCCGGAATAGGAGTGATTTTTTTCATCTCAGGTAATTCAATCGGGGTAAACGTCAAATAAATTTAGCTGGAGGTTGATAACATGCAAACTAAATTTTACAAAATTAAAAAGTTCCTTTTTGATAGAAATAATCTACAGACCTTTATGATCCGTCTGTCTGCCGTTATACCGGGGATACTGCTTTTTGTATCGCTGATAGGAATGATCAGCCGTACCGTCTTCCACTTCTTAATTCCTGTCGCTTTATTTGTATCCTTCGTATTATCGATTTATTTGATGCTTTTGTTGAATCAATTTATAAAGTCTGTCCGGCTGATTGATAAGAATGCGCTAATATTATCCCAAGGCAATCTTAATATCAGTGATATCATCGCAGAAAAGACGAGAGGTCTTGAAATTCTTACATCGGCAATCAATGACATGAAACGAAATCTGCTAAGCTATATTGAATCAACAAAAAGTAATGTTATTATCCTGTCGGATGCCGTGGGAAAGGTAACAAAAAGTATTGATATGACCTACAAGGGTAATGAACAGATAGCCTCTAACATCTCCATCGTCGCTGAGAGAGCCGAGGAGCAGTTGAAGATTGCGAGGGTTACGCTGGAGGGCATAGAGAAGGTAAGCTTGGGTGCCAGCCGTATCACCACGACTTTGGGAAATATTGAAGGCTTTGTAGGAAATACCGTTAAACTTACCTCCGATGGGGCGCAGCATTTGGATAAATACAGTGGTCAGATGCAGCTGATTTCCGAAAACCTTGAGGAAACAGCCAATTTTATTCAAACTCTGAGTTCCAACCTATCCGAAATCAGCGTATTTGGTAACCTGATTATGAATATTACAGGGCAGCTTCACCTGCTCTCTCTTAACTCCCGGGTTGAAGCGGCCAGAGCCGGTGAAGCAGGCCGTGGCTTCTCCGTAGTTGCCCAGGAAATGAATAAGCTCTCCGA
>JAQZBD010000070.1 GCA_029239235.1 Herbinix sp. | reverse complement strand
CGTCCCCTTGTCACCTTTCACAAAACCAACGTATCATCTTACCAGCCACGCTATCCGTGGAGGGTATCAATGGTAAATTATCTGCCCGAAACCATTTGGCATCTATAATCTCTACCTTATCTACGTCAATTTCACCACTATCATATTCTGCAATAAAGGCCATCATTAAGGAATCCGGAAATGACCAGGGTTGGCTGCTGAAATAACGGATATTTTTCACCTTTATTCCAACTTCTTCTTGAATTTCACGCTCTACACACTGTTCCAGGCTTTCTCCCGGCTCCACATAACCGGCGATTAAGCTGTAAAGCCCTGGAGCGAAATTGCGGTTATGGGCTAACAGGATCTCATCACCTCGAAGGATGGCAGTAATTGTTGCCGGAGAAATACGCGGATATACTACATTACCGCAATGATCACAGGCAAAAGCTCTCTCATCGGTCTTCCCCTTGGTCTTGTGACCGCAACGACCGCAGTACTGGTTCATACTCCTCCAGTGCAGAATATGATTAGCTGCACCACTCAGAATAAATAATCCTGGATCTCCGGTTTGTGATGTAAGTTCTCTTAGATCCACAAACTGAAAACCTTCAGGACATTCTATTTGTTCACTGATTCTAGTACAATAACAAGCATGGCCATTGTAGCTTCCTATATACTCTTCTATCAAACCATCTTTTATATCGTTCTCATTAACCTCCGCTGCTTCATCTAAGATATACTTAGTCAGAACACTCGTAAGCTCAGCTCTCTCAGGGATGCACAGCTTTTCTCCAAGGTTCTTCATCAATATTCTTCTATTCTCGATCGCCAGCAACCAGTCACTGCCTTCTAATTTCTCATTCTTTTGAAATGCGGGTATATAGCCCTGTCCATCCATGATGTCCACAATGAATCACTCCTTCTTTTTGATGTAACTTAAGCAGTCTAAATATCCAGCTTTAATTGCATCTCTTCTTCCGCTTCCAGTTTAAAGTCTTCCACCTTTTCGGGATTTACAATCGGTAATGCATCCAATGACTGCAATCCAAAGCTTCGCAAAAACTCTTCCGTTGTACCAAATAAAATCGGTCTGCCCGGTACATCCATCCTACCAAGCTCACAAATCAGATTATATTCGACTAGTTTATTCACCGCATGATCCGATTTCACCCCTCTAATTTGTTCAATCTGAAGCTTTGTGATGGGTTGCTTATATGCTATAATCGATAAGGTCTCTAACAACACATCAGTTAAAACATGCTTTTTAGGGATATGGGTAATTTTAATAATTGTCTCATACATCTCAGATTTTGTACAAAGCTGAAATGCACCATCCAGCTCGATAATATGAATCCCTCGTTCTTCCTCTTCATAGCGATCCATCATATTATGTATTAATTTTCTGGTGGTCTCTTCGTCGTGGTCGATTGCCCCTGCAATACGTTCCAGCTCCACCGCTTCGCCTATTGTAAATAATATCGCTTCAATCTGCGCCTCTATTAGCTTAATTTCCATTAAAAGCTTGCCTCCTCCATTTGTACGATATCATCTGCCAGGTATGTGATGATAATATCATCAAACAAACCTTCCTGCTCTATCTGGATTCTCCCGATCTTTATTAGCTCAAGAATACTCAGGAAGGTAACAATCACTTCCATCTTACTCATCTGCGCCTCTAATAAATTGCGGAAGGAAAAACGTCGGTACTTCAATCCGTATTCCTGTACCTGTGTAAATTTTGCGGTTAGATTAACGTCTTCCTTCTCAATCTTACCAAACTTACTTCGAATCGGGTCAATCTTGTCCGCTTGTTTTTTCACAATTGATTTAAATATATCATGAAGCCTCGCCAGTGTTAAATCCCCCAGCAGCTCCTCTACGTTAACATCCTCACGATAATCCGCAATCTCCTGAGGGATGGAAGGCGTTTTATACAAAGCTCTTGAGGCATCCATTTGCTTGTCCTTTAGCTCTTCTGAAATATATTTATACATCTTATATTCCAATAAACGCTCCACCAGCTCTTGTCTGGGATCCACAACCTCTTCCTCCTCTGTTTCAGGAGCCGGTAATAGCATTTTTGATTTGATATTTACCAGAGTTGCTGCCATTACCAGGAATTCGCTCATAATTTCAAGATTTTTGGTTTCCATCTGCTTAATATAATCAAGATACTGCTCTGTAATTACAACGATTGGAATATCATAAATATTAACTTTATTTTTATCAATTAAATGAAGCAATAGGTCTAGCGGACCCTCAAAGGCTTCTAACTTTACTGAAATACTCATGTTACTCCTTTCGTTCCGGGGATTTTATTTATCCACTAGCAATGAATATATTCGCATACATATTCGTTCTAATTCATTGATTTTATTTTTGACTTTTCAAGCTTCCTATCCTTTTTTCAGACTAAGAAAAACAATCTCAGGGATGTTAAATAAACGAGGCATTACGGAATGTGATCCCAGACCTCTTGATACCACCATCGACTTATCCTGCTTCTTATATAAACCAGCCTGATATTTGGGGAAGAATTTTGCTTGAGGAGAAAGAAGTCCCCCGATACCGGGCAGACGAACCATGCCGCCATGCACATGTCCGGACACTATTAAATCAGCACCCCAATCTGCATAATCCTTAAAGTAAAAGGGATGATGTGCCATAAGGATTTGAAACTCATCTTTTTTCTTTTCTCCAATTACCTTTTTCAAATGCCCCTGCTTCAGTTCTTGCATCCTATGTCTTTCGAAATATTCCAGTCCTAAAGATAGACCGGTAACACGAAGACTGGCTCCGTTTTTTGTTATGCTTACGGATTTGTTATCCAGTAAGGTAATGTTTTCCCTGGTTAAGCCCTCCCTATATTCATTCCAAGAGGAATAAAGCGCCTTTTTTTCTTCATCCGTCATTGTTTTATAATCGTCAAGCTTTTGCTCATGATTTCCATAGGAATAATATATTTTGTACTTTTTCGCCAGACGCTCCAATAACAAAAAACTATTGCTTGGATAACTAGTGGACATCTTATTTATCATATCTCCCACAACTAGGATATAGTCAGGAGCAAGTTGATCTATTTTTTTTGCTAATCGCTCATTATTCTTCCCAAAGGAACAGTTATGTAGATCAGCCAGCACAACAAGTTTCGTCCCATCCCATTCTTGAGGCAGACACTGGGACTTAATCAGAAAACGTTTTGTAATTAGAAGCTTTTGTTCAATCAAAGTCCATATTAAAATCAGTATGATGAGTCCTACAATTATCTGGTTTGCTTCCATGAAAACACCTTTCTAATATTATTACGATACAATTGCTTTTATATATCCGAATCAGCTATAACTACTATACTAATCAAACTAATTGCTGTCAACGTTCTCACGCTTATTTCAGCATTTGTTCTGGTATTATCTGTAATTTTCCATCGACACAATTCGCTGTTACATATCCAAATATTTAAACACCTTTTTCTACAACAACTTTAGTAGTATACTTTATTTTATAACAACTTACAAGCAAATTTACTATTCCAAAGGTTCTCGGTTCTCACGAAAATTCTGTTCTAGGACTATTTTCTTAAGCCAATTATTATTAGGTATAAAAAACAGCTTTGGATCTTTCCTCCAAAGCCGCCTACAATAATTATTTTAAGTTTTCTCACTATTTCCTTGCAAAATGCAAAAATGATAAAAATCCTATGGGAGCAAAATAAAGGCACCAAAACTCTAGAATTAGCACGCCGATTATTTCACTTCCTTGGGAAGCCGAACCAAATAAACCAAGGATCGGTATCATAAAACAGCTGACAGCAAATACACCATGGACAATGAACAGCCATTTCAACCACCGATCAGCACGTGTTCTCACCTCAAGTGTAATTCCTATGAATATCGTTGAAATTGACATCAGGCAGTACCCCAGCATATCTAAATTAAAAATCATACCAAACCGTTCAAAAGCCAATAAGTCTGCCGCTTGATCAGTTAATGGACTGTTTCTAACTGTACTAAGCTGAATGAAATATACGATGGAGTTGCACAGAGCATACATGATACCAAAGGCCATTGCACAAAAGCCGGACACTTTAGCGCCTTCTCCGCTAAAATATACAAAGGCGCAAGTCATAACCACGAAGCTGAAGGCAATCAATATACTGGATAAATAACTTATAAAATCTGAGCTAATCAGCATGGAGATGGCAAAGCAGGTGACTGCAAGAAGGTTAACCGCAGATGCATAAGCACCTATTTTTTGATTCATAACAAATCCCCCTTTTAATAATTTTATTAGATTCCATCAAACAGAGCAGCTACCAGTCTAGTAATAAATGCACTTCTCTCTGAAGGCTCATTCAAATTATAACCAATCAGTTCCCTGTTCGTTTTACTGCTTAAAAATGCTATTTGCATCACAGAGGTAAGGATAAAGGATAGGATATTTTTATCACTTTCCTTCACATCCTTCAGGGCATACAAAAAACCCTTCTGTGTTCTGACAGAATTACTGTCCAATGTATAATCATACATATCACCAAGTATGGATAAACGTGAAATTGCTGGGTTTTCAAATAGAAAATCAAATACCCGGATCGCCCAGTCAGTTAAACGTTCTTTATCACTCTGATACTCTTTCTCCATAGGTGAAAAGCTTTGCACCACTTCTCTTATGATTCTTTGAACACAAATAGTAATCAGGTTATCCTTGCTTTGAAAATGATAGTTAATCAGCCCTACGCCAACATTTGCCTCACGTGCAATCTCGCGGGTCGTAATTTCAGCTATATTTCCAGTGCTTTGCTGGATTAACTGCGTTGTAACATGAATAATATGTTCCTTAATATTTATTTGACTTTTCATGTGGTCCCTTCTTATCGTAAATGAAAGTAATTGAACAACGTACAAAACACTGTTCAATTATATTATACTGAACAGTGTTCAAATGTCAATCTATATTTCAATATTTTCCATTAATGTTTTTCGATAGCTTTCATAATAAGAGTCACCTGCCGCTCTTGCTCCGCAGTTACGAATTATTTTCATAGTTGATATGTTGAGCAGGTTCCATTTTATAATGTCCACATAAAAAAACTGATTCCGAATGACCCTACGATAAGGTACTCTTTCTTGTACCTACAATGGGATCACAGGAATCAGCTTAATTTATAATTTTTTTGCTATTTTATGTACTATCTTTATTTAACACGAAGTGAACCTAGTGCAAATTCGGCTTTTTTCTGCAAATCATTGGTGCCGTCTTCGGTATAAGTGATAACAATCGTATAGTTATCAATCATTAGTCCATAGGCAGTTTGATTAAGCTCTACACCGTAATATTTCAGCTTAACTTTAGCTAACACAGCAGTTCCATTTGCCGTCTTAACATCACTGAATTTCATATCCTTGATCGTTATATTCTTCCCCTGTTCGGTCTCAGCTAAGCTACTCATCAGCTTTTCAGGTGTGAACTGATCCTTTAATAGTGCTTTTGCATCTTCGTAGTCCATAGCCGGTTCACCTGTTTTCTGTACATATATATTCATAATATTTGGCTGTTTATTCACAGAAAAGGTTCCAATGTTCGAGTTTTCTTCCATCTCAGCTATTGACAATTTCCATTCCTTTGGCACAACAAAATTAATATCCCCAATACTAACTTCCTTTGCGGTGAAATCCGCTTTTGATAAATATGGATTTTCAGGGTATTTCACTAGTACCATACAGGAATAGGTTTTCTTGTTCACGGTCGCCGATATTACTACAGTTCCTTCTGAAACAGCTGTTACTTTTCCTTTTGCGGTAACAGTAGCAACTTTTTTATTACTGGATTTCCAGGTCACTTTTGCAGTTGTTCCCACCATTTTCAGCTGTTTTGATTTACCGACCTGTAATTTTACCGAGGAAGCACTTAGCTTTATGGTTGCGGCTTGAACCACTGAAGTATTACTAAGAACCGGGAGCTCTGTCATGGATATCAGGGATAGTACCATAACCGTGATTAGCATTTTCTTTAGAATATTTTTCATTCTCTTTCCTCCATTGTTATAGATTAACTGCTCATAGTATAGCAACTATTTATGAACTCAGTGTGAATTATCAAAAGCATTAATTCTTTTGACTCCCTGCTGGACTCTTATTATGTGATAGCTTATTCCTCTGCTGATTTCATGAAATATTTTTGCATCATTTTCCATATGTAATCTTTGAATTTAGCTTTATCAACCGTCTCAGAAGCAATAATTGCTATTCTTCCTATTTCTTCATCATCATAGTAATATACAATTTCACCGATCTTATCATTCTGTGCAATAGGTGCTTGAATTTCATCCGATAGAACGACTTCCTTGCGGATTAAATCAGATGTCTTTCCTTTGGTACATAAATAGGAAAACTCTCCCCCAACCTGACCTTGAACGAAATCGTCCGTTCCCTTCTTTACCTTAACAGGCTCAAGGCTGATGTCAGATGCATCATCCTTGTAGATACTATAATTAGCGAATCCATAATTCAAAAGCTTCGATGCCTCCATAAATCTTGTCTTGGTATCCGGTGCTGCCAGAATAACAGCAATCAGATCCATATCATTACGTTTAGCGGTAGCTGATAAACAATATTTCGCCAGACCTGTGGAACCGGTTTTTAGTCCGGTAATACCGGAGTAGAATTTAACCAGTTTATTTGTATTGGTTAAACCGAATTCCGTCTGACCCTTCTTTGTAGTATGTACAATGGTATCCATCCATACGGTAGCATATTTACTAATCTGCGGAAACTTAGTAATTAACTCTCTGGACATTAATGCGATATCATAAGCAGAGGAATAATGGTTATCCGTGTCTAAGCCGCAGCTGTTCACAAAATTGGTGTTAAGCATGCCAAGTTCTTTGGCTCTCTGATTCATCCTTGCCACAAACTCTTCTTCTGAGCCTCCGATGAGCTCTGCCATGGCTACGCAGGCATCGTTCGCACTTGCGATACTGATGCATTTGATCATAGTGTCCACCGACTGTGTTTCATTTGGCTCCAGAAATACCTGAGATCCTCCCATGGATGCAGCATGTTCACTCACACTCACCTCATCCGTTAAACTTATCTGACCGGCATTAATAGCTTCAAAAATTAATAATAAGGTCATGATTTTCGTAATACTTGCCGGTCTCAGTCGTTCATCCTTATTTTTATCTAAAATGATAGTTCCCGTTGACCCCTCAATGAGCACAGCTGCTGTTGAGGTGATATCCACTTTGGGATCTGCTGTTGCTGCTACCTGTACATCTTTACTCTCCTCTGTTTTTACATTGCTTTTCGCGTAAATTGTTATCGGATTTAGTGATAATAAAAGCATAGAGCCAATTAATAATAAAACAAAAAGCCTCTTCAAAATTACCTCCATCCCACCGTAGCTACGGTTGAATCAGAATATCTCGATTATTATATTTTAATCCAGGCTCCTTGTTTTTAGACCAAACTTTGCATAAATTTGTCTTACTTTTTTTGGTTCGTGCTAATCCTCAACAATTATGTTACAGGTTAGGATTTTCCCCTTCACTTTTGCCACAATTACAGTCTTTCCTTCTTCAATTGCTTTGACATGACCAAAGAGATTTACAGTTGCTACTCTGATGTCCCCGCTTTTCCATCGCACATAGGAATGAGTTCCCTTTATCTTTAAATGATAGGTATCTCCCTTCTTCAGCCGAAGAGTTTTCTTATTAATATCAATCACATGAACTCTGCACTTTAGCTCCTTATGATCTACCTCGGCGATAATAAAAGCCTTACCGGTCTGGTAGCCATATACTCTTCCATTAAAATTAACATCAGCCACTTTGAAATTGGTAGAATAAAAAGCAACCCTCTTATTAAGAGCATAGACATAAAGACGAAATTCTTCCCCTTTTATCAAATACAAATCCCTTTCATTCAAATGAAGTGTAAAAGGTAATTGAATTGATTTTCGATAAAACAAGGAAGAATTTTCGTATACAAATTTCAGCAATACGATACCAATAATCGCAATGATGATTAACTTTATGATATTGTAATAGAATGGTTTTTTATAACAACTATTTTGACTCACACCAGTTCTCCAACTAATCCATCTGACTTTAATATAGTCTATGTGGGTTAGAGGGAAAACTGCATAAAACTCTATTACTATTATTAAGAATCAATGAAATTAAGAATCAATAAAATTAAGAATCAATAAAATTACAAATCAATAAAATTACAAATCCTTAAATTATACATCAGACTCTGTCGATACATTAAGGCAGTCTCCTTAACTTACAAAAAATCAAGAGAGAAAATAAGACAATTGCTATTCTCTATCTCGTTGGCATTAAAATCTCGTTACTCCATCCTTTGTTACAATCGCATAAACAGCCTTTGGCTTTTCTATTTTATTTCCACCGATGACATAGGCATTTAGCAAACGCTGTTTTCCTTCTGCTAATTTCTTTTCGTCGTTGGCATACAAGGTTGCAAGGGATTCGCCCTTGGTAACATAATCACCAAGCTTTTTATGGATTTTAACCCCGACACTAATATCAATAACACTTTCCTTGGTTTCTCTTCCGCCGCCAAGAATTAAAGAAGTCATTCCAACTTCATCGGTATGGATATAGGTGATATATCCATCTTCCTGAGCGGTTACCTCTTCAGCAATACCTGCTTTAGCAAACAATTCTGTATGGAAGATCGGCTCGCTGTCACCGTTCTGTGCACGTACGAATTCAGCAAATTTATTCAAAGCGCTTCCATCTGCAAGCTTCCTATTAAGTAGCTGTTTCGCCTCCTCTACATCCTTTGCGATCTCAGCACCAACCAGCATATATGCGGCAAGAATCATACTAACCTCTAACAGGTCCTTGGGACCTTCCCCGCGTAAGGTGTCAATTGCCTCAATTACCTCAAGCGTGTTGCCGACTGCATTACCTAAGGGCTGATTCATATCCGTGATCACCGCATAAGTTTTTCTTCCTGCTATGGTACCAATCTGAACCATCTCCTGAGCTAAGGCCAGAGAATCCTCCAGGGTCTTCATAAAGGCTCCGCTGCCGGTTTTAACGTCCAGTACGATAACATCGGAACCGGAAGCGATTTTCTTACTCATAATACTGCTGGCAATGAGGGAAATATTATCAACGGTCGCGGTTACATCTCGAAGAGCATAGATCTTCTTATCGGCAGGTGCTAAATTCGCTGTTTGTCCAACGATCGCCATCTTTATCGTATTTACGTTCTCAATAAATTTTTCTGTTGTAATTGTAGTTGAAAAGCCTGGAAAGCTCTCTAATTTATCAATGGTTCCGCCGGTATGACCCAGACCACGCCCGGACATTTTAGCCACCGGAATTCCAAGGGCTGCCACCAAAGGACTAAGTACCAGAGAGGTTTTGTCACCTACACCGCCGGTACTATGCTTATCCACCTTGATTCCATGGATTTTTGAAAGATCCAGTATATCCCCGCTATGAGCCATGGCAACTGTCAATGCTGCTGTTTCTTCATGATCCATACCATTCAAACAAACTGACATTAAAAATGCTGACATCTGATAATCTGGAATTATGCCGCCGGTATAGCCCTGAATAATAAATTCAATTTCTTCCGTAGTCAGCTTCTCTTTATTTTTCTTTTTATTGATTAAATCATACATCTTCATGAGTATTACCTCCAATTAGTTGTGGAATAAATTCAATGCTGCCCTTGGGATGCAGCTGATATCAGAAGTAAGTAAAGCCTTCTAACTTATCTATTATTATATACCATATTCTGAAAAAAGCCTATCCCATCCCAGGATTTTTCTAAAATACTTAAATTAAATATCCTAATTATGAGGGTCAAAAATCTTCTTAATACTGCAACCGAGAATTTGTGTATATATATGCATACGCATTCAGCACAATGTCAAAAGCTGACTTCCGACTCTCAAAATGATAATTCATTCGGTCAAAAGTCATCACAAAGCAAATGTAATGTATAAACTGCATATATATCCATTTATATTCAGGTATATTATAGTTTACAGGCTCTTGTGGTAAATTATTATGCATTTGCCTTGACGTACCCCAAAAAACAAGATAAAATAAATCAACAAAATACGAGGGAGATCGATAAAATGAGTTTTCAATTTATTAAAGAGGTCATCTCACCGGAGGATTTAGTGAAAGCTTATCCACTGCCAACAAGAGATGTGCTTCGTAAACAAGAACGTGACCAGCAGATTAAAGATGTCATTACAGGTGCTTCTGATAAATTTCTTGTAATCATCGGTCCTTGTTCTGCTGATAACGAGGATGCAGTATGTGACTATATCTCCCGCCTTGCTAAGGTTCAAGAAAAGGTAGAAGATAAAGTTATCTTAATTCCAAGAATTTATACGAATAAACCAAGAACTACCGGTGAAGGTTATAAGGGAATCGTTCATCAGCCGGACCCGGAGAAGGAACCGGATTTACAGGAAGGCCTGATTGCTATGAGAAAGATGCATCTGCGTGCTATTGCAGAAACCGGACTAACGGCTGCAGATGAGATGCTCTATCCGGAAAACTGGCCTTACGTTGAAGATATTCTCTCCTATGTAGCTGTGGGCGCCCGCTCCGTGGAGGATCAGCAGCATCGTCTCACCATAAGTGGTATGGACGTGCCGGCAGGTATGAAGAATCCCACCAGCGGTGATTTTTCTGTTATGTTAAACTCCGTGGTTGCGGCTCAGGCAAAGCATACATTTTTATATCGTACCTGGGAGGTTAATACCTCCGGTAACGAGCTGGCTCATACGATTCTTAGAGGGGCTGTGAATAAGCATGGTCAAAGCTTGCCTAATTACCATTATGAGGATCTCATTCTTTTAGCATCCATGTATCAGGAACGTGATTTAAAGAACCCTTCCGTCATCGTTGATGCAAACCATGCCAACTCCAACAAGAAATACAAGGAGCAGACTCGTATTGTGAAAGAGGTACTCCATAGCCGCAGATCATCGAATGATATCTCCAAGCTAGTTAAGGGTGTTATGGTTGAGAGTTATATTAAGGGTGGCAGCCAGAAAGTTTCGGATCATATTTATGGTAAATCCATCACTGACCCATGCCTTGGCTGGGAAGATTCCGAAAAATTAATTTATACTATTGCAGATAGTATTTAAAGATATCTCTAAAGGACTATAAAGTTACTAAAAAATCAATGCTCTTCTTTCACGCTCTTGGATGAGTATTCATATATACTTCCCTGCTATTTTTATAGCTATGTGCTAAGTACAGTTGCGTGGTAGCAATATCGGCATGACCTAGAAATTCCTGAACACTACCCAAGTCCGCACCATTATCAATCATATGTGCAGCAAAGGAATGACGAATGACATTAGGATTAATTTCCTTCATACCCGCCGCCTTTGCATAGGTTTTTAGTATTTTCCATAGGCCCTGTCTACTGAGCTGTTCCCCATTGGTATTTAAAAATAAGTATTCACTGTTCATTTTATCAAAGCTCTGTAATCTGATGTTCAGATATTCCTGCAAAGAGGATTTTGCAGACTTTCCAAAGGGGATAATCCGCTCTCTTTTATCTCCGCAGACAATATACCTGGCAGATAAATTCACATCGGTTACTTTAATTGCAATCATCTCTGATACCTTCACCCCGGTTGCATACAAAAGCTCCAGGATTGCACGGTCGCGAATCCCTTTTCTGGTTTTCGTGTTCGGCTGTGCTAACAGCTTATCAACCAAGGAAATCTCAATGATCTGCGGGGTCTTTTTTTGTACCTTCGGCGGCTTAATTCGTTCGGAAGGATCCCCCTGTATTAGCTGCTGCTTAATCAGATATAGGATAAAAGCCTTTAATGCTGCGATATTCCTTGTGACGGATGCCGGAGAAAGTCCTTCTTTTTCCAGGGTAAGAACATAGGAGTTTAAACTAGTCTCACTTATTTTTGTAACGGAAGTAATATCTTGTTTCTCTAAGAATAGCATTAACTTCTTCAAATCATTTTGATAAGCCTGCAGCGTATTCTTAGATGCATGCTTAACCTCCTTCATATATAACAGAAAATCACTGATATATTGTTCCATATCCTTCCTCCTATTAAGACACAATTTAGCTTTCTACAAGATACCAAGTGCTTTCTTTAGTAAATAGGCACCCGGATAAGCTTCCAAAAAGCATGCCAATAGCAATGCTGCCGCTAACAAGAACAAAAGCAAAAGATTGGATTGCATAAGCTTTGTAATTCCACGGAAATGGGAACGGTTCTCCTGATAGATTGTTCGATTAATCTCAAAGCCCTTATATAAGCAGATCAGAGCAATCGGGATATACAATAGTCCATGAGGAATGATTGAAATAAACACAAGAAAGATACCCTTCCACCCATATTGAATTGTCAAAGCTGAAATTAAAAACCCTGCGTGAAATCCTACTGCTGTTATCTTAAATGCCATATAAGGAATTCCCAGGACAGTTATCGTCAGTAACCAGAAAACAAGAAATTCCCGTAAGTTCTTACTGAGTATATACCGAAATAAACCGGAATAGTTAATGCTCTGCGTTGTAATTCCAGATATAACGCTGTTCTCATATTCCTTTAAGGCTTCGATATAATTGTCCTGAAATAGGTTAGCATAGATTCCCCCTAATACCACACCTAGAATTAGAAGGATCACTGCTACTTGTATCATACTAAAATTACCAAGAGAAAACTTATGCTGCTTCATAAAATCATGCCTACCCATCTTCACCATCTATAACATAAATATGATGGCACTGGGATAATAGAACAAGCTTCCCTGAGGAAATTAAATCTTATTTTCATATATATGAGGTTTACTGCAATTTAATCAGTTATTATAATCCAATCTTTGTCTTATAAGCCAGAATCGCAGCAATTGTTTTGGCATCTAAAATCTCACCCTTTAAGATCATTTCTGTCAGCTCATCCACTGAGTGACGTTCTACTGTGACAAATTCGTCTTCATCCAAATTTTGATTGCTTGGAATAATACCTGTAGTATAATATATTCCAATCTTCTCGTTGCTAAAGGCAACGGTAGTATAAAGATCTAAGAGATGAAACACTTCACCCGCTAGATAGCCGGTCTCCTCCTCGCACTCACGAACAGCACAGGTGAGACTATCCTCTCCCGGATTTAAGCCGCCTGCCGGTATTTCCAGCGTATACTGATCCACCGCATTACGATATTGTCGAACCATTAAAATATTCCCATCCATGTCAACGGGAATCATCGCCGCAGCGCCCCCGTGATTGATAAAATCAAAGTGAGTAATCTTGCCGCCTTCCACTTCTATCGTATCTTTGTAAAAATCAATAATGCGACCTTCCTGAACTAAATCTCTTTTAATTCGCTTGTATGGATTCATGTGTATAACTCCTTATTTATCGAATTTATTTTAGGGCTTCTATTTTTTCTCGCTGAGGGCTACCGCTTTTGCATAGCAAGCATCGGAAGCTTTCATAACGGCATTGCGTAAACCATGCTCTTCAAGTGCCTTTACTGCTGCAATTGTTGTACCTCCTGGAGAACAAACATTGTCCTTTAATTTTCCTGGATGCTCCCCTGTTTCAAGAACCATAGCTGCAGCACCAAGTACAGTTTGAGCCGCTAAGGTATACGCCTTGTCCCTTGGAATCCCATAGCTTACTACACTATCAGCCAATGCCTCAATAAACATATATACATAGGCCGGAGAACTGCCGTTTGCACATATCACAGCATTCATCAGCTTTTCATCAAAGACCTCATATTTTCCAAAGGAACTGAAGAATTGATCAATGATCCTTCGTTCCTCCTCAGAAAAATCATTCTGAGAAAAGCTGATACCAGTCATGCCCTTATTTACTAAGGCCGGCGTATTTGGCATAGCACGGACAACTCGAATCCCCTGGGAAATACTATCCTTAAGAAACTCAATAGTAATACCTGCCGCAATGGAAATGACAACATGTTCCTCAGTCACGAACTCTTTAATCTCTTCTAGTACCTGAGGGAAAAATTGAGGTTTAACCGCTAACACAAGGTATTTACACTTCTTAACAACCGAACAAATATCCTCTGCAAAGGCTGCGCCTGTCTCTCTCATTACAAATTCGTTTCTTTCAGGACTGGCATCTCGATACACCACTTCACTGCTACCAAAAGTATTTACCGCTGCCTTTAATAATGGATATCCCATATTTCCTACTCCAATAAATCCAAACATTGCCATAATCCATTTCCTTCTTTCCAATTTTATCTGATGCTCAAAAGCCTCATATCTTATTAATTATTAATTTCAGTATATCGTTCTTGAAAAGTCTCTTTATAAAGATCCATTTATCCAACATTTTAACATATTTATTTCCTTTGTCAAAAATTATGTTATATCTTATGTTATTCTATCACAGTATGTAAAAAAATTCACCTGTTGTATAAAATATTTTAAGTATTTAACCATACAAATTACAACTACCCAAATTGAATCATTTTTTATATCTAACAGTACCATCCGTATAATTTTAATTTGCCCAACAAAAAGACGCTTCATGTACTAGCGCGGTAAATCTGGGTGTATCAATATCCATATGGGCGCAGACCGAGCCTCCCGTGGTTGCCTGCCTTTGGCAATCATGGGTATGTTTACAGAAGCAAGCTTCTGCGGCAAGCCCAGGTGGATATCGATACACCCAGATTTACCTCACAACCTAAATCCCAATCCTAAATCCCCCTATTTATCGGCAATATTTCAATCCATCATAATACAAATAATAGGCAGCACTTTTGCATTATTATAAATAATAATGCAAAAATACTACCTATCCATCTTTGGCAAGGACTCAGTATGTACTATACCAATGCTTCAATAAACGCTTCAATTCGATCAAGACCTTTTGTAATCTGCTCTTTCGAAATTGCATAAGAAAGTCGCATATGATCTGCAAAACCAAAATCCGCACAAGGTATAACAGCTACACTATAATCCTCAATCAATATCTTAGCCAGATGATTAACATCGCCAATCTTTTCACCCTTGTATTCTTTATCAAATAACTGACTAACATCAACAAAGGTATAAAATGCCCCCTGTGGTCTTAATGCAGAGATTAATTTTATGTTGGATATTCTCTCATACATATATTCACGTCTACTATTGAACTCTGCATGCATTTTATACACGGATTCCTGTGGTCCGGTCAATGCCTCTAAGGCTGCCTTTTGTGCAATTGAATTTGGATTAGAGGTTTGATGACTCTGAAGACTAGCCATTAAACGAGCAACTTCCTTCGAAGAACCGGTAAACCCAATTCTCCAGCCTGTCATAGAATAGCCTTTAGCCACGCCGCTGCAGGTAATGGTTCTCTTATAAATTTCGTCATTAAAGGATGCGATACTGATAGCCTCTCCCTCATAAATCAAATTCTCATACATCTCATCAGAAATGACATAGAAATCTTTTCTCACAGCAACTTCTGCAATTGCCTCTAATTCCTCACGTGTATAGATCATACCGGATGGATTGCTTGGGGAATTCAGTATCAGTGCTTTTGTTTTGTCAGTACAGACAGCTTCAATCTGGGCTGCGGTTACTTTATATTGATTGGATTTTTCGCCTCTTACAAATACAGGGACACCATCTGCAAGCTTAACAATCTCAGGATAACTTAACCAGTAAGGGGAAGGGATAATTACTTCATCTCCGGGATTACAAATTGCTTCAAAAATATTCGTTAAGGAATGCTTTCCGCCATTACTTACGACAATCTGACTTGGCTCGTATTTAATGTTGTTAAAATTCAGAAATTTATCGCAAACTGCCTTTCTTAACTCTAAGGTTCCTTCTGCGGGAGTATATTTGGTAAATCCGTCATGAATTGCCTCAATTGCGGCTTCACAAATATTTTCCGGCGTATTAAAATCCGGTTCACCGGCTCCAAAGCCGACAACGTCAATCCCTTTACTCATCAGATCCTTTGCTTTTGCTGTAATCGCTAATGTTGATGAAGGCTTTACCGCCTGAGCCTTCCTTGATACTGTCAATGCCATTCTCGCACCCATCCTTTTTACTTAATTAAATTCAGTATCTAAAATAGTTTACTTAACTATTTAAAGTTTTTATCTTTTAAAATCTTAACCATTGTAATATATAAATTATAAATATGCAAGCAGAATTTATGAAAAAATGAATGAAAGTATTTTCTCACACTTTCATATGTCCGCTTATCGCGGATTTATTGTACATTATTACCAGTTAAACCTTCAATTATACCAATGAAGTATACTCATCAACCATTTTACGTGCATAAAATACCATTTATTCCCTTATAATTCTGTGATATTTCATATCTGGGGTGCCACTTCGTCTGTTCAATCCTTTTGAAATGCACAAGCCTGAGATGATCTATATTATTATGTTATGTAAATCGATATCCGCATGTTAATCCTCAAAAAAATTTCTCTTGAATCACAAAAAGACCTTGTAAATTTTTATTTACAAGGTCTTTGTTTTCATCGTCGTTAAAAGGAATTATTTTGCGTAATCGGTTACTCTGCTTTCACGGATTACATTAACCTTAATCTGTCCTGGATATTCTAATTCATTCTCGATTTTTTTAGATAAATCTCTTGCCAATAAAATCATATCAGCATCATTAATCTGTTCAGGGACAACCATAACTCTGACTTCCCTACCAGCTTGAATAGCGAAGGATTTATCTACCCCTTTAAAGCCATTGGTAATATCTTCAAGTTGCTTTAGTCTGTTGGTATAAGTTTCCAATGTCTCGCGTCTTGCACCAGGTCTTGCTGCAGAAATAGTATCCGCTGCCTGAACGATACAGGCAATCAGGGACTGGAATTCTACATCACCATGATGTGCTTCAACGGAATTAATAACAATTGGTGATTCTTTGTATTTTCTACATAAATCAACACCAATTTGAACATGAGTTCCTTCCATCTCGTGATCAATTGATTTTCCGATATCATGTAAAAGACCGGCACGTTTTGCCAATCTAACATCAACACCGATTTCAGCGGCTAGAAGGCCAGATAAAATAGACACTTCTATGGAATGCTTTAATGCATTCTGACCATAGCTTGTCCTAAATTTCATCTTACCGAGCAGTTTCACTAACTCAGGATGAATTCCATGAACCCCTACCTCTAATGTAGCTGCTTCTCCAGCTTCCCTAATCATAACCTCAACTTCTTTTTGAGCCTTTTCTACCATTTCTTCAATTCTTGCCGGATGAATACGTCCGTCAACAATCAGCTTTTCAAGTGCAATTCTTGCAACTTCTCTTCTGATTGGATCAAAGGCTGATAGAATAACCGCTTCCGGTGTATCATCAATAATTAAATCTACACCAGTCATCGTCTCTAAAGTTCTGATATTACGTCCCTCTCTACCGATGATTCTTCCCTTCATCTCATCGTTCGGGAGCTGAACAACGGATATTGTTGTCTCCGCAACATGATCCGCAGCACATCTTTGAATTGCAGTTACTACATAGTCTTTCGCTTTCTTATCCGCTTCTTCTTTTGCTCTGCTTTCTAAATCCTTTATAAGCATCGCAGTTTCATGTTTTACTTCATCTTCAACAGTCTTAATTAGATATTCCTTAGCTTGTTCGGAGGTCAATCCAGAAATCTTTTCCAATTCCTGCAACTGCTTTTCGTGGAAATCTTCCACTTCCTGCTTCACTTTGTCAAGCTCAGCTTCTTTTACAGTGAGTTTGGATTCTTTCTTTTCCAGTGCTTCGGTTTTTCTGTCTAAATTTTCTTCTTTAGACTGAACGCGCTTTTCATAGCGTTGTATTTCAGCTCTACGTTCCTTAGTTTCCCGGTCTAGTTCGTTTTTTGCCTTCAGAGCTTCCTCTTTGGCTTCGAGCAAGGCCTCGCGCTTCTTAGTTTCAGCTGTTTTCAAGCCTTCATCTATGATTTCTCTTGCCTTTTCTTCTGCATTTCCAATCTTCGCTTCATAAACTTTGATGCGATAGGTAGTTGCAGCTTTCCAGGTTACAAGAGCAACAATAACTAAGGTTATTAAAACTGCAATAGCAATTTTTATAACGTCTTGCACAGGAGCACCTCCTTATTTAGTTTTCATTGTACAACGAAAGGGAACCCGATAAGTGACATTTATATAATTTCATAAATTTGTATGTTTTTCACTTATTTTACATTCACTTGTCATAATAATACAACACCTAAATTTTATACTGTTTTTCCTAATATGTCAAGTATACGAACGAATATTTATCTATTCTGACATAAAATCATATCTATATCTTGAACTAATTTAGTGCAGTACTACAATATAAGCTGAAATCAGCTGTACAGCCCCGAATTCCTGATTAAATATTCATGCACAGAGAAACATCCCTGGTGAAAATTCGTTGCAACGGCAAAGAATTTTTCTCCCAGGGATGCTGCTTTTCATGAATCAATAACTTATGCTTCTTTTAATTTACCCATATAATAGAAGCCTTTACTTTCCTCCAGGCTAACCTCTACTATCCTACCAATCAAACTTCCCTCACCCGGGAAGTGAACCAGTAAATTATTACTCAGTCTTCCGGTTAATAAGGAAGCATCCTGAGAATTTACTTCTTCCACTAATACCTTTTGAATGGTATGAACCTCTTTACCAGCGGATCTGGCGGAACCTTGCTGTACTTCCTTTAACAAGCGATCAAAGCGCTCCATCGCTACCTGTTCAGATACCTGACCTTCCATGGTTGCCGCAGGTGTTCCTGTACGTTTTGAATAAATAAAGGTAAAGGCACTATCATAACCCACCTTCTGCACAACGTCCATAGTTTCAAGGAAATCCTCTTCTGTTTCTCCCGGAAAACCGACAATAATATCAGTGGTGAGAGAAATATCCGGTACTGCTGCTCGAATCTTATCTACCAGCAATAGATAGCTTTCCTTCGTGTACTTTCGGTTCATCAGCTTCAAAAGTCTTGAACTGCCTGATTGAAATGGAAGATGCAGATGCTTGCAGATCTTCTTACTACCAGCCATAACCTCAATCAATTCGTCGGATAAATCCTTTGGATGAGAGGTCATAAATCGAATTCGTTCGATTCCATCAATCTTCTCTATCTCTGATAACAGCTTTGCAAAGGTAATTGGGGTTTCAAGATTTTTTCCATAGGAGTTAACATTTTGTCCTAACAGCATGATTTCCACTACGCCATCTGCTGCCAGAGCTTTAATTTCATCCAGAATATCCTGGGGATTCCTGCTGCGTTCCCTGCCGCGTACATAGGGTACGATGCAGTAGCTGCAGTAATTATTACAGCCAAACATAATATTTACACCGGCTTTGAACTGATATTTACGATCATTTGGAAGGTTCTCAACGATCATCTCTGTGTCCTTCCAAAGATCAATAACCATTCTGTCGGATTCCATGCGGGTCTGTAACAGCTCTGCAAATTTAAAGATATTATGAGTTCCAAAGATAATATCGACAAAGCGATAGCTCTGCTTTAATTTATCTACAACAATGTCTTCCTGCATCATACAGCCACAGAGCGCGATCATCATTCCCGGATTTGCCTTCTTCAATTTCCCAAGATAACCCAGACGTCCAAATACTCGGTTATTTGCATTCTCTCTAACGGTACAGGTATTATATAACACCAGATCCGCCTTTTCCGTATCTGTTTCTTCATAGCCGATTTGCTTTAAAATACCGGATATCTTCTCTGAATCTCTGCTATTCATCTGACATCCAAAGGTTTCTATATGATAGGTCTTTCGTTTTCCTGTTTTTTCATACTCCTGATCAAATCGAACCCTGAGCTCATTTATAATATCCAGCTGCTTTGCAGCCTCCAAATCATTCACATTGGTGTTATCGTTATTTCTCATGGTACCTCCATATCTAACTTAAGTGCTTTTGAATACCCTACGGTTATCGTATTCACATATAATATCAAGGATATAATATTACGATTTATTTCTCTACCAATATATAAAATATGTTGGTCACAAATAATGATTTTAACGTAATCTTTTAACTTTGTCCATCCTTTTATATAATTCTGCTGCCAAATTCTAAGATAACCATCTTTAATTCATGATAGGTAGTCTCCCGATATCTAATATCCAACGGGAATTCTGCATCGTCCTCGATGGTTTCTATTGTTAAAGCAGGTTTTTTAAAACGCTCAGAATAATAATGCACCGTATTCCCCCCGGTATCTCCTGCATCAACCTCGATTTCCGGTGGGTTCAGTACATAGTTGGTCACCCCTGCAAGACGCAGCGCAATTTCTTTCTGTTTCATATTATATGCCTCTGACATAACCTTCCGATGATAATAAATCTGTTTGCCCCTGGAATGAAAATCCAAAAAGCCCTTGGTTCTGTAATCGTGGAATATGGATATCAGCGCTTTTGTTTCGTTCTCACTTCCGGCATAATCGCCTGGCTCCTTGGAACGATACAGGATACTTGGAAAGTTACGATTAATATCAACTGCCCTTGCATTGTACTTCCATTCTGCACTTGACTCGTGCTTTGCTTTGCAGATCTCCCTCAATTCAGGATTCTCAATCGCTTCAAATCCATACAAGGATATCACATAGCCATCCGGATTCAACAGCGGAAGAAATAGAATTGTAAAGGTTTGAAGAATCTCATAAATACAAGTCCCGTATAGGAGATCCTCATACTCATCATTATCACGAATTTTTTGATAGTGGTCTTTCTTTTTAAACTCTTGTTTCTGTTTTTTATGTTTATAATAAAATTCAGCATAATCCTCTATGATACGCAGCATTACAATTGGGTTAATATTCTCCCTTGCATGTACCCCGCCACAGCATACCATATGCTGTTTCCCAACACCGAGTTTAAGTAAAAGTATGTCACGATTGTCGTGTGACTTGCCAACCGTGACATACTTAAGAATTTCAGAATATTTATTAGCCAGGCTGTAAGAATCGCCAATTATTTTTTCGTAGGAATAGTTTTCCTCTTTGAAATCTACTATCATAGGTCACACCATTTTATTTCTTTATAGAATCTTATGATAGTAATGGTGTTTTATGACAATAAATTCCGTTGCACTTAACTTATTATGCTTCGCTATTGTGTAGTTACTCTACATTATAAAAGACTTGTGCAATCGGTGAATCCTCAGATAAGATTAAGGTTTTATTTTCTCCTGTTAGAGAGGACTTCGCTGCCTCTAAGGAACGGATATAGGTATAAAAATCAGCACGTTTTTCATTAGAATAAGCAGCGGATAGAATTCTCATATACTCTGCCTCACCTTCAGCGATAATCTTAGCCGCATCTGCTTTTGCATTGGAGACACTGATGGCAACCTGCTTATCTGTTTCATTTTGAATCTTCTGCGCCTGTGATTCTCCCTCTGCGGTGTAGGTAGCTGCAATCTGAGCACGTTCGGATATCATACGATCGAATACTGCTGTTTTATTGTCACTCGGTAAATCAAGATGCTTGGTTTCCACAGAAATCAATTCGATTCCATACTGAATCATCGTATCTCCGATATTCTCCATGAATTCATTATTTAAGGAGCCATCCCTACCGCTAATAACCTCAGACTGTGTAATGCTACTGATGACATTCTTCATCGAGTTGTACACGATAGGATTAATTCTTTTCTCTGCTAAGGCAACATTAGAGCTTAAGGACTGAGCGAATTTAATGGGATCTGTTATTTTCCAGAGAACATAGCTGTCAGCAACCATGGTCTTCTTATCCTTAGTTATGACAGTGGATTCCTCCATATCATATACCTGGATGCTCTTTGGAACTTTATATACATCTTCAATAAATGGCGTCTTAACAGCCAACCCTGCTGAACTAATTACTCGTTCAATTTTTCCAAAGCGTTTAATAACACTATATTGATTTTCGTTTGTTACTACAATACCGGAACTCAAAATGATAAGTGCGGCAACGACTAAGATAAATACAACTACGATTCCTGTAAGTCCTTTTGCTTTTTTCATTCCTTCGTTCCTCCTTCCACGATTTTATCCAGCGGTAAAATTTGCTGAACATTGGAATCATTGCTTTCGATTACTACCTTTAACGAAGGCAATACATCCTCCATAGTCTCATAAAACATTCTCTTCTTTGTGATCAAAGGGTATTTTGCATACTCCTGATACATCTTATTGAACTTCGCTACTTCTGCATTTGCTTCATTCACACGCTCTGCCTTTGTGGATTCCGCTTCCTGTAAAATCTTATCCACCTGGGCATCTGCCTTTGGAAGCTGCTCGTTTTGATACTTATTTGCATTATTTACTGCTGTATCTGCTGCTTGCTTCGCGGTTTCTACGGATTTAAAGGCCTCCATTACCTGGGTAGTAGGCGGTTCTGCATCCTGAATTGTGATATTAACTAATTGGATACCAATATCCTGAGTATCCAATTTTGCAAGAATAGAATCTCTTATCTTAGACTGGATTTCGAACTTTCCGGTAGTAATAACGCTATCAACATCATAGCTTCCTACAACCATACGAATACTGCTCTGTGCAATATTCTTTAAAATGGTGCTTGGAGAATCCGAAGCATAAAGAAACTTGATCGGATCTGCTACCTTATACTCTACGAAAAAGTCAACATTTACAAAATTAAAATCATTTGTTATCATCATAGACTCTGCGTCGATGCTTTCACCTGTTTCCTGGTTATATCCGATGGCAAAGCCGTGTGTAGTAGTATCTACCTTCTGGACTCTCTGGATAATCGGCAATTTCATATGTAGGCCGGCTTCATTTATAGTCTTTGCCTTTCCAAAGGTGGTGAGTACTGCCTGTTCCTGTTCCTTAATGGTATAAAAGGAATCTAACGCAAAAATTGCTACTAAGATCAGGATAATACCTAGGATAATAAACTTACCAAATTTTTTCATGTAACTGCCAAAGTTATTCTTCGGCGGAAAATCATAAATTTTCTGTTCTTCCATTTTTGACCCTCTTTCTTTTTTACTATTTACTTACTTTCTTATCTGACCATTACCAAAAATAATATATTTTATGGTAGTCAGTTCCTTTAAGCCCATTGGTCCTCTTGCATGGAGCTTTTGTGTACTGATACCGATTTCAGCTCCAAAGCCAAACTCATTTCCATCGGTAAATCGGGTGGAGGCATTCACATAGACTGCTGAGGAATCAATCTCATTTAAGAATTTCATAGCACGATCATAATCCTTTGTAATAATTGCTTCAGAGTGCTTCGTACTGTAGTGATTGATGTGAACAATGGCTTCTTCGATACTATCCACAATCTTTAATGAAATGATCTTATCCAGATACTCCGTCCCAAAGTCCTCTTCCACAGCAGGTACAAAACCCTCGCAAATATTGCAGCCTCGCTCATCAGCACGTATCTCCACTTCCTTGGCATTTAATCGCTCATACACCTTCGGAAGAAATTCTTTACTGATCTTTTCATGAATCACTAAGGATTCGCAGGCGTTGCATACCCCAAGTCTATGGGTTTTAGCATTATCAATGATATCAAGCGCCATATCAAAGTCAGCATATTCGTCCACATATACATGGCAATTACCGGTGCCGGTTTCGATCACAGGGATGGTGCTGTTTTCTAACACTGATTTAATTAAGCCTGCACCTCCTCGTGGAATTAATACATCAACGTAGGCATTCAGCTTCATGAAATCTCTTGCAATCTCCCTGGAGGTATCCTCAATCAATTGTACAGCATCTTCGGTACAGCAGGCATTTTTTAGTCCTTGTCTAAGTGCGGCAACAATTGCTTTATTGGAATGAATTGCATCACTGCCACCACGAAGTATCACTGCATTACCGGTCTTGAAGCATAGACCAAAGGCATCAGCTGTAACGTTAGGACGTGATTCGTAAATGATACCAATAACACCAAGAGGTACAACCTTCTTACCAATAGTCAAGCCATTCGGGCGTACAGTCATATTCAGTACTTCACCGATTGGATCTGGGAGTGCACAAATCTGAAGAAGTCCGTCAGCCATTCCTTGAAGTCTATCCGGTGTTAATCGAAGACGATCAATTAAAGAGCCCTTAACCCCACCGTCTTCTGCTGCCTTCACATCAGCAGCATTTGCTGCTAATATCTCAGTCTGAGCTTGTAATAGTGACTCTGCACAAGCCTTTAACGCTCTATTTTTATCATCTTGTAGCATGAGATTCAAAGCGGTAGCCGCTTTTCTTGCGTTTTCTCCTAATTGCTCCAAATAATTCATGGTACTTTCCTCCTATTCTCATGCTCCTGGAAAATCATTTCCATAATAAAAAGCATATTTTACACGATTACTCCTATTATTATATTGATAACTTCCTTCATTGGTATCATGCTTCGATACATTGATAGCTTCTTGTAGGCGTTATAATTTGATTTGCACGGATATCGAACTCCTTTGCAGGTATGGATTCTATCACCTGAAAGTCATAGGCCAGTGCTGCCTTATAAAAGGTATCTGCACCATGTTTGGCTAGATATTTATCGTAATAACCTGCTCCGTATCCGATCCGGTTACCATACGGGTCAAATGCTAATCCAGGTAACAGCATTAAATGCTCCATTTGATGATTCTTAGTCGCTGCGGAAATAAATCTATTCTCTTTACCCCCGAGGGGTTCCAATATACCATAGTTACTTCGTATCAGCCCCTCACGGCTTTTAATTTCATAAAATTCCATGCCCTGAGCTTCCACCTTTGGTACGTATACCTGCTTCCCCTGAAGAAAAGCCTTGTCAATGATATCTATGGTATCAATCTCCGATTGAAAGGACACGTAGGTAAATATTCTTTTACAATTCCGGAACTCCTTCGTATCCATGAGTTGCTGCAAAATGCTTTCATCATAGAAACGTTTTTGTTCCTCATTTAGCTCACTTCTTAGCTTTTTCTGATCAATTCGTATTTCACCTTTTGTCATAGAATTTTCCTTTGAAGATTTGATATTTGCTTTAGGTTACTATAGATTAAGTTGAATTAAAAGATATTTTTTCTAATAATTTCATTAAAATATGATTAACAAGGGATACTTACTGGAAGATACCCTTCTTTTTCATTCGTAATCATGACCACTATTATATTAATATCTTGATCATCAACGGTGAATTACTATTCATTATCGTTCTTACTATCAGATGCCTTTGTAACAGAACCATCGGGATTAACAAAGGAAACATTCTCCAAGGTTCCTCTTAAATTACCGCGGATTGCTGCCACATATTCTTTTCTGAGTGTTGCCTGTTCCTCTTTCTCCTGTTCAGTTAAACCTTCTGCCTGAGATTTATGATATAACTCATTAATTCTGTTAATTCTATCTTCGTTCATAAAAGCCTCCATTGATCTGTATTATTTATTCCTATGAAGCTAATTACATTAGCGTTTATCTATTCTTCCTTTTGATACTGTTTGGAGCTGATATAGTCCATAATGTTAAAGTTTTCAGCCTTATGTGAAACAAATAAGGTTCCCACTTCTTTTCCATCCATAATATATGAAATATTTCTTACATTCTCTCCATTGGTAATGACCATATCCGCACCTGAGGCGGTTGCCAGCTTCGCTGCCGATACCTTGGTTGCCATTCCTCCGGTACCAACACTGCTGGAGGAATCCTTTGCCATAGAATTTAACTCTTCATTGATTTCATCCACACAGGTAATTAACTGTGCCTCCTTGTTCTTATGAGGATCGTCAGTATATAGGCCGTCAATATCCGATAATAGAATTAATATATCGCCTTCTACCAACGCGGTAACAATCGCAGATAGAGTATCATTATCTCCAAAGTCCAGATCCAGCTCTTCCGTAGAAACCGTATCATTTTCATTGACAATGGGTATTACTCCCATACGAAACAATTCCTGAAAGGTGTTCTTAGCATTAAAACGACTGACATCATTCATCATCGTATATTTGGTAAGCAGGATTTGAGCTGTTGCCTGATTATATTCTGCAAAGAGCTTCTGATATACCATCATCAGACTTGCCTGTCCAACAGCGGCACAAGCCTGCTTAAGAGCACGTTCCTTGGGACGCTCTAATAAGCCCAGAGCTTTTCTTCCAACCGCAATCGCACCGGAGGTAACCAGAACTACGTCCTTCCCTTGATTTCGTAAATCCGTTAAAATACGGACCAAACGCTCCATCTTCTCAAGATTTAAGCTTCCTGTCGCTGCATGCGTTAAGGATGAGGAGCCGATCTTAACTACGACCCTTTGCTTATTTTTTAACGCCTCTCTATTATTCATGTAATAGTTTCCTCCCTAGGTATGTTAATAAATGGGTTTATACGAATTAGCAATTGCTTCGAATACCTTAATTCCATCAATTGCTGCAGAAGTAATTCCTCCTGCATAGCCGGCACCCTCTCCGCAAGGGTAGACGCCGGAGATATTACTTACAAAATCCTCTTGTCGGTTGATGCGAACCGGTGATGAGGTTCTGCTTTCTACACCGGATAGAACAGCCTCCTCATCCGCAAAGCCCTTTATCTTGCGATCAAAGGCTATAATTCCTTCTTTTAATGACCCTATTACCTCCTCCGGCAGGCAGCCGGTTAAATTGGTCAGAGTATAGTTACCCTTTAGATTTGGTGCGACTTTTCCGATGGTAGTGCTGCTTCGATCTCTTAACAAGTCACCGAACAGCTGAACCGGAACCAAGCCTTTGCCTGCGGCGTAAGCTGCTTGTTCCCACCTTCGTTGAAAGGCTACACCGCTTAGAACATCATTTCCTCCAAAATCCTGGGGTTGAACCGTTACTACAATCGCACTGTTTGCATTTGCTTCATTTCTCTGATAATTACTCATTCCATTCACTGCAAGATGCCCCGGCTCTGAGGATGCGTTCACCACGAAACCTCCCGGGCACATACAAAAAGAATACACACCACGTCCCGATTGTGTCTGATGTGTTAACTTATAATCCGCTGCAGGAAGCTCATGATAGGCCTGTCCGTACTGGGACGAGCTAATAATGCTCTGAGGATGCTCGATACGAAGTCCAATCGCAAAGGCCTTCGGAGTTAGGTTAAGCCCCCTCCTTAGGAACATTTCAAAGGTATCTCTTGCACTATGTCCGATGGCGGGAATTAATACCTCACAAGGGACTTTATCTTTATGATTTAACTCCACTGCGGTTAATCTGCCATTCTCTAGTATAAGATCAGAGAGCACGGTTTCAAAGCGAACCTCTCCGCCCAGCTCTATAATTTCCTTACGCATCTGTTCCACTACGAATCTTAACCGATCTGTACCGATATGGGGCTTGTTTAAGTAAAGAATTTCCGTGGGTGCTCCAAATCGAACTAAGGTCTCCATCACCAGTTGGTATCGATGATTTGCCTCCTTTACCATGGTATTTAATTTACCATCGGAAAAGGTCCCGGCTCCGCCCTCACCAAATTGAACATTGCAATTCGGATTCAACTCATTGGTAGCCCAGAAATGTTCCACTGCCTCGACACGTTTTTTAACTTCTTGTCCCCGTTCCACTACGAGGGGCTGGTATCCATACTTGGCCAACAACCAGGCTGCAAATAATCCAGCGGGGCCGGTACCTACTACAATGGGTCTTAGCTTTAACGGATTGCTGCCGGTTGGCGTAAAGCTGTATTGGGATTTCTCCGTTATGGAAACATTATTATTGCGGCATTTATTAACTAGTGATATTTCCTTTTCCGAGCAGGTGTCCGACAGTAAAAGATCGATCGTATAGATATATTTCACATCGCCCTTTCGTGCGTCAATGGACTTTTTCACTATGCTAAATTCCTTTATTTTCGAAATCTGAAGCTTTAACGCTTTTGCAGCAGCATTTTTAATATCCTCATTATTATGCTTTATTG
>JAQZBD010000310.1 GCA_029239235.1 Herbinix sp. | reverse complement strand
CCCGGGGATTGTGAACGTTTGCTTACCGCTTTGAACAATGACTTTAAAGGAGATGAAGACTTAAGGCAATATCTGTTGAAATGTGATAAATTCGGTAACAACAAAGCTGCAGTAGACCAAGAGGCAGTCGATCTTGCAAATAGAATATCAAACCTGGTGCGATCCAGAAAAAATTATCTGGGAAATTCGTTCAGACCTGATTTTGCAACCCCAAGTACTCATCTGATTTATGGCAGTTTAGTAGGGGCTATGCCAAATGGAAGAAAAGCAAAAGATATGTTAAATTATGGTATTGATCCTTTATATGGCGATGCTCAGAATGGTCTGGGTTATCGTGTACTTTCAACGCAAAAGCTACCTTATGAGCAGTTTAGCGGGGGATATGCTTCCCACCTGGGATTAGATCCGAATTACTTTAGAACAGATACGAAAGAAAGTAAGGGATTAGAATTCAAAACAAAGGTTTTAAACCCCTTGTTCTTCGGAAATAAAGAAGGAAAAATAGCACCATTTTACCTCTATGTGAATATTACCACTCCGGATACCTTAAGAAAGGTATTAGCAAATCCCAAGAAATATGCCCCCAGCGGAGTCTATATTATGCGTATCCATGGTACCTTTGTAAACTTTTTGGATCTTTCCCCTGAAATACAAGAGGATATCATTAAAAGATTAGATCTGCAGTCTACAATTTGCTAAGTAAATAATAGACTTATAGGTACTTCGTAATCATCTAAAGTAACAGACTTAATATAAGAGGAGAACAAGGATGAAAAGTATTGGATTGGACATAGGAACAACCACTGTTTGTGGAATTGTAATTGATACGATGGAGGGAAATGTTATTTGTTCTCATACTCTTTCCAACGATTCTGCCGTTAAAGGGGGAGACAGTTTTGAGAGACTTCAGGATGTTAATCGAATCTTAGAAATCTGTAATCAGATTGTGGATGGATTTATAAGTGAATATGATGACATCACCAATATTGGGGTGACGGGGCAAATGCACGGCATTCTGTATCTGGATTCTGATGGAAAACCACTAAGTCCTCTTTATACTTGGCAGGATAAAAGAGGAGATTTAATTTATAAAGATCAGATTACGTATAGCGAATATATGACACAGCAGACTGGATATCAAATGGCAACCGGCTATGGTCTTACCACCCACTTCTACCAATGTGTGAATGATAAGCTCCAAAAGGAAGCAGTATGTCTTTGTACAGTTCCAGATTTCATTGCGATGAGACTGGCAGAAAAGAAGCGGCCTATTATGCATAAAAGTATGGCGGCAAGCCTTGGTCTCTTTTCCGTAGAGAACGGCCGTTTTGATGAACTGGCGCTGGAAAAGCTAAAGCTGGGAACGCAATATTTGCCTGAGGTTGCAGAGTTAGAGGCGGCATATGAACCAAATTCCAGAAGCATTATTGTTTCTATGGCTTTGGGTGATAACCAGGCCAGCTTTCTGGGATCAGTGAGCCTTGATAGCAATATACTGGTGAATATAGGAACTGGAAGTCAGATTTCAATCTATGCGGAAGCTTATCAGAAAGATATAGAGATAGAATATAGGCCATATATTAATAATACTTATTTGATGGTTGGCGCTCCGTTATGCGGAGGGGCAGCGTATGAGTTATTAAAGAATTTTTATGTAAAAGTGTTAGAACTTTTCCAGTGTGAGATACCTAAGAATCTATATGAGCTTATGAATGAAGCTGCAAATAGTGTTTATAACACAGAGAATCCCCTTGTAGTTGATACACGATTTAACGGTACTAGATCAAATCCAAAGAAACGTGGAAGTATCGAACAGCTGAACGGCGATAATTTCACACCGGAAGCCTTGACCTTGGGAATGCTTCAGGGAATGTGTAATGAGCTTTATGAAATCTATCAAAAAGTACCGAAATCAAACCAGGATACAAAGGCACTGATAGGAAGTGGTAACGGAATTCGGAAGAATCCGGTTTTGCAAAAGGTCGTCGAAGATATCTTTGGGAAGGAGTTGTATATTCCCATCTTTGGAGAAGAAGCTTCTTGTGGCGCGGCATTATACTCCTTATACAGCAGCGGCTACTTCCAATCCTTAGAGGAGATAAAGAAGGTGGTACAGACAAAGAAGGGCTGGAGAATTCCCAGCGACTGAAGAGCCCACCGGTTAAAGAGTGATTGGAGAGTACCATAATTCATAAGTATCTTGTATAACTAGAATTTTCATGAATATAAATTTATATAGCCATTATTATGAGGAAATTTTATGGATATTTATGTAGTGCAGCAAGGAGATACGATAGATTCCATAGCAGAGGCGTATGGAGTGACAGCCAATAAATTAATTATTGATAACGGAATTACGAATATTAATAATTTAGTAACAGGGCAAACCATAGTAATCGTGTATCCAAATAAAACCTATATAGTACAAGATGGTGATACATTAAATAGCATTGCTGAAAACAATGGTATTTCCCTTATGCAGCTATTAAGGAACAATCCCGTTCTTTATGAAAGAGAATACATATATCCGGGTGAGACATTAACGATAAGTTATGAAACTATAAAGCAGTGTACAACAAATGGATTTGTTTATCCGTTTGTGAAAGAGGAGGTACTCAAAAGAACATTACCATACTTAACTTTTCTTTCTTTGTTCAATTACAGAGTATCGGAAAGAGGAAATATTGTAACCTATGGAGATGATACGAAATTAATCCAGTTAGCAAAGACTTATGGAACGATCCCTCTTTTAATGATCTCCTCACTCTCAACACTGGGTGAACCTAATCCTGAGGTCTCATATGAAATTTTAATTAATAAAGAGTATCAAAATTACCTTATCAGTAATGTGATTCGTATTATGGAAGAAAAAGGATTTCAGGGAGTAAATTTATTAATAAGTCTCCTCAATGAGAGTAATCAACAACTATATGTAGACTTCATAACCAATATTTCAGATCAAATTGCTAGCAGAGGATATTCTCTGTTTGTAACAATAAATCCACAGATACAAGGTGATGAAAATAATACAAACTTTTTAAGCTTGGATTATGAGACTATACGGCAGTTATGCTATAGTTTAACCTTTTTGCAGTATTATTGGGGCATAAATACAAATCCGCCGGCTCCAGTAACCTCGATAACATCATTACGTAGCTTTATGGATTATGTTGTGACTGAAACCTCCACTACTAATATTGCAATAGGCATTCCAGTGCTTGCATATGATTGGACACTTCCTTTTACACCCAACAAGTCGGCAGCCAATGTAATGACAATAAACTCAGCACTTTCTTTGGCAAGTGATACCAGATCAGAGATTTATTTTGATTCATTTTCTTACACTCCTTATTTTAATTATACCAATTCTTATGTTGGAGAACTTGAGGAGCATATTGTTTGGTCACTGGATGCTAGAACCATTCGGGCTCTGGATGAAATTATCATTGATTATGATTTAAGTGGTTCTGG
>JAQZBD010000069.1 GCA_029239235.1 Herbinix sp. | reverse complement strand
GTACTTTATTATCAAATTTCTTGTTAATTAATTAACTATGTAAAATATTGTGGTTGGGATGCAATATATTGTGATAAACGCAAACAGCCGACTGCTTTCCGATTCCGAAAACAGCCAGCTGTTAAGCCAGGCGACACTATATCTTCCTGCTATATCTTTCTTGCTATACCTTCTTTACTTTACCTTCCTTATTTTACTTCTTTGCTTTATCTTCTTTGCTTTATCTTTTACATCGTATTTTATCAGCTTTGTTTCCGATAAATAAGCTATGGGCTGCTGAGGTAATCTCATCCATAGAAGCATTCATTTCCTGAGCAGAGGCTGCTATCTCCTCGGAGGCCGCGGAAACCTGCTGAGCGATGGAGGCGACTCCACCAATCTTTTCAACAATTGAGTTTTTCTCATTGTCTACAGTTAAAATCGAGGTATTAACCTCCTCTATCTCAGGGGCAATGCTTTGGAAGGCTGTTATCATTTTATCAAAGGAATTCACTGAATTCTCTAATATCTCGATCTGGTGATGAAACTCACCATCCAAGGATCTGGTAGCGCTTACCATACTCTCGGTCTCATCACAGACTTCATTAATAATGGCATTAATATGTACTGAAAGTTTTTTTGTCTGCTCCGCAAGATTCCGGATATGATCCGCCACTACGGAGAAGCCCCGTCCTGCTTCTCCCGCCCTTGCAGCTTCTATGCTGGCGTTCAGTGACAATAGGTTGGTTTGATCTGCTATTTCATTAATATAGCCAACAATCTCATTTACCTGTTTCACATTTTCACCCAAAGCCTCAATCTTCGCTATAAATGCCCGGAAGGAGCTATTGATTTCATTGGACGAATTCACCAAATACCTGATATCCTTTCCGCTGTCTTCAGCCATTACCAGAACATCGCAGGTATTATGATCAATATCATCAATCAGATGAACCACATTACTAAGCTCTTTTGAAAAATGATTTAACCACTCCAGCATCTTGCTTAATTCCTCTGCCTGCTCTCCTGCTCCTTTCGCCACATCTTGGATTGCTGACGCTACATGGTCGGAAGCCAGTGTTACTGATTTTGATGTTCCGTACAAGGTTTGTGTCTGCCTGTCAAGATCCAATGAGCTGTACTTCATATGAGATACCATTTCTTTGATAAAACTCTGAAGCTTCCATAGCGAATTTGCCAGGATACCTATTTCATCTTTTTGCTTAAGATATTTCTCCGATACCTCAAGGGTCAAATCCCCCTCTGCCATCCGTCTAATGGTACCCACAATGATAAATAACCCTTTCGTAATACCATTTGCCGTAAGAAATACAGCAATAACACCAAAGCAGAAAAAGATACCGGTAAAAACAAGATTTGTGCTTTCCAGTTTCTTTAAACTCGATAGTAATTCACTGCTTTCACCGGTAATGGCAATAGACCATCCGGTGGCTCCAATGGGAGCGTATCCGGCATACATCTTCGCTCCGTTATAGGTATATTCCCCTGATCCTGTTGTTCCTTCCACCATCAGCTTTAGCATATCTGCCATTTGCCTTAGGGATTTATCCTGCTCTGACTTTTGGATCATATTTGTCTTATCGAATACCAGTGATAAGTTGTTATGAGCAATCATTTCACCTTTTTCATTAATCATAAAGGCGCTTCCTGTTTTTCCAAAGCTAATGTCATTTACCAGGGTGCTGAAATCGTTCCCGGACTTAACGGCAATTAGCACACCCTGTACCTTGCCTCCTGTCTTAATCGGAGCAGCATACACAATAACCAAGGTGTCTGATGATATTCCGGAGATGCCAAACACGTCCTCCATAGGGTCGCTTACCGCCTGCTCCCCTAATAATGCCTTTTGGTAAACTTCCAGTTCCGTAACATTAATCTCTTTGTCTTCGGAAGTCGTAAGCTTACCCTTCATATCCGTAATGCCTAACAGATAATAATTTCCCCTGACCTGCTGCATTTTCAGCTTTGTTAACTTTTGCTGCATTGTTAGCTTAGAATCCTTTAAATCATATATAATCATGTCAAGTAAATCAAAGCTGCCGGCAATATTACTTTCTAATAACACTGCTGATTCTTCCGCCATCTCACACATCATCAATTCAAAGTTATGAATTAATGCCTGCGATGACATATAATAGGATATTACCCCTATTCCAATACTAACGGACAGTATGATTAATCCTAATAATGTAATCATCCTTGTTTTAATACTATTGAAATTCTTTTGTACTTTCACGCAGTATGCCTCCTCGGATACTAACAATAAGAGGCTGCTGCGAAATGCAGCTCTACGGCAACTCATATCCGCATATCTACATTTTGCAACAGCCCCATAGAATTTGATGATGGAGTTTATTTATGTAATTCCATCTTTATTCCTTGATTAAGCCTCTTTCTTTATACATGGACACAAATTCACTTGCATTGTCCTTGGTAATCAATACTTCTTCAATATCAACATTAATTTCTTTTTCTTCACCGGTTAAAAGCTTGTGAACAGATTCTAAGTTTAATGCTGCCAAATCAATTGCTGATTGTAAACAAGTAGAGGTCATTTTGCCATCTGCAATCAACAAGCAAGCTTCTGCTGTTCCGTCAACACCATAGGATAATATCTTCGCAGGATCTGCAACAACCTCTAAAGCGCCTGCTGCCATATTATCATTCATAGAGATTATTGCATCGATCTGACCATATGCTGTTACCCAGTCTTCCATGAATGCCATAGCTTCATCTTTATTCCAGTTAGCAATATCTTCAGCAATAATTGTTACATCAGTTCTCTTATCAAAAAACTCTGCCTGCCAAGCTTTTCTTCTTTCATCAGCATGGAAGTTACCGGAAGGTCCGTTTAATACTACAACTTTACCGTTCTGTGGTACCTGCTCTAAAGCTAATGCCGCATTAACCGCTGCTTGTTTGTAAGGGTCTGCATCCACAGAGGATGCTCCTTCAATACCATCGATACGTGCGTTGGTTGTGATTGCGATGATGCCAGCCTCTACAATCTTTTCAACGTATGGTCTCTGAGCCTCGCCGTTGTTTGGCTGAACAATAATTGCATCATAGCCATTTGTAATTGCGTTTTCAATTGCAGCATTTTCCTTCTCATCATCTGCCTGACCGTCGAATACATCCAACGTAATATCATCATATTCATTTGCTGCAGCTTTCATTTCATTTGCAAGCCATGCCGCAAAAGAGTCTGACTGAGTTCTTGCAATATATGCAACTCGGTATTGCTTGGAACCTTCGTTTCCTGTTTCATCATTTCCCTTTGTTTCTTCTCCCTGATTGCCAGTTGTACCTGTCTGTCCCTTATTGCTGTCGGAACTACATCCCATAAAAGTTGCTCCTACTAATGAAAGGCACAATACTAAACTTAATAACTTTTTTTTCATAAACCCTCTTCCTTCCTTTCTTTGTGTTGAATGATGTATAATACAATAAAGTATTATCTAAATAGGTATAACAGTAGTTCTCTCTACTCAGAAAAGTCACTCGCCCCTTTACTCAAGTTACAATAGGAAATTGCGAAACAAGTTAGCTTTATTATGCAGGAACAGTAGATACGTTTCGCAATTGCCTATTTCATTTTTACAAGAAAGAAACAGAATTTCTTAATTTATGTACTTTATTGTTTAAAACTTTGTTAATTGCTTAACCATGTAAAATATTGTGATTGATATGTAAACTTTTGTGTTTACGCATATATTCGTATAAGAAATCGACATAATAATCTCCCTAGATCTACACATAAAAAGCTGCGGCATAATTAACATAATGTTAACTTTGCTGCAGCTTTGATTAAGATATTTATAACAATTAAATTCTTACTCTATTCCTCCAGTAGATTGTTCATACTCTGGACGCTGATCCAAAGTGTGGAGGCATTATGTAGCAGTGAGGAGGTTGCCGGCTGTATGATACCCGTCATTCCAAGCACCAACAAAACTGAATTGAAGCCTACAATAAACTTGTAATTCCTGCTGATTCTCTGCATCAGGCCGTTACCGATTCATTTTAAGGTAACCAGCTTAAATAAATCATCCCATATGTCATGCATTAGAAATTAAACCAGGTGAACTCAGACCAATTGAACTCACTTGCTGTGAATATAACAAGAGATGCAGATATTGGTTGAACATAATCCTGCTCCAATATCTGCATTCACTAAATTTAAAAATATTTATACTTCTATAATCGAAAGATGTGCCTGAGTACATATAACTGAATTAGGGCTCCGTAACCGTGTAGCTAAGGCTACCTTTTCGTGATGTCCATGGGTGGAAAGCAAAATCGTACCTGATGTAACTGTAAATGGAGTATAATAGCTTAAACTATTGGATTTATAGTAGGTGAATAAATCCTTACATAATTCCGGAGATGAAACCGTTAATAGGATTGCAAGGTTTTGCCTTGTATTCTCGACTCCTATAATATTGATGGAGAAGGAAACGCTATAACACCGATCCGGTTCCAGCAAAATCATACCATCTTCACAGGCATCATAATCAATACATTTCTCATTGCTAAAGTCATATTTCCAGGGAAAAGGCTGGGAGTTTTTCCATCGATATTCCATTGCAGTTTCTGAAAAGGCTGCGCAGCATTTTGAAGATTTTCCTGGAGGTCCCATGGGTCCGGTTGCACCTGTAGTACCAGTACGACCTGCTGGTCCCGTTGCTCCTGTGACTCCCTTGGGTCCGGTTGAACCGGTAGCTCCCGTTACTCCTTGGATTCCTGCAGGTCCTGTTGATCCCGTGCTTCCTGTTGGTCCGGTAGAGCCGGTAATTCCCTTTGATCCTCTCTGCCCGGTTGCTCCGGTGGCTCCTGTGGCCCCTCTTGGCCCAGGCGGTCCCATTGTACCCGTTGCCCCGGTAGCTCCGGTGGCTCCTGTTGGTCCAATGTCAGCGATCATAATCTCTATGACTTTATCCATTTTACTTTTCAAAAATATCTGATTCTGCATTAC
Organism: Herbinix sp.; assembly: GCA_029239235.1. Taxonomy (GTDB): domain Bacteria; phylum Bacillota; class Clostridia; order Lachnospirales; family Lachnospiraceae; genus Mobilitalea. The sequence continues at coordinate 15,564 of JAQZBD010000069.1, read as the reverse complement.
AACTTCCATTAGAGATTCTACACTTTTATTGACCTCTATGACCTTTTCAATGGCTGCATCTGAATCAGCATGCTCAGATAACTCCTTTAATACATACTGTATCTTTTCACCTTCTGCATTAATGATGTGGCTAAGTCCAAGTTCCTCCATAGCTATGGAGGCTAATATCATATTTAGTGCTTTTTCACGTGTTATTTCCGGGCTTATAATTGGAAACATCGGCATTGACATTATCATCACCTCCTTAAAGTGATTCAGCCAGGGAATTGCATCTTAGCTTCCGTTGTTGTCAGTATTACAGTCTCTATTGTATATACGAACTCTAAGTTTATTTAGCAATTTCCTTCTAATTTTGATTGCTTACTTTTAAAATAAGCTTGATTTCTTAATGCAGCTACAGAATACGGCTTTATCAAGAGTGCCCGATTATTATATTCTTCTGCTTTTTTATAGTCACCGAGATGATCATAGCAAACAGATGATTCTATGAGTGGTATAAAATCCCAACAGTCTGGCTGCACAAAGCCCCAGCTATCCGCTGGTCTCTTTAGTGTTAAAATGAGTTCGAACCAAAAAGCGGCTCGTTTATAGTCTTCTTTCTCCTGATAATAGTAAGCAATTTGACAACAAAGTTCAGCTCTTGGTGTATCATAAACAAAGCTTCGAAACATTGCCATGAGTGATTTTTCAGAATGATTTATCTCGCGGTAGCATTTAGCAAGTTCGCTACAGGCAGTGATATTATCCTCTACCCATCCCAGCCCGGAAGCCAGAAATTCTTCAAACTGTAGGATTGCTTCAGCAATTTTCCCGTGATCCTTAAGCTCTCTTGCATAGTAATAGGTACCTCTTGGCGATAATGGTATACCTCTATTCTTTATTTTCTCATAAATCTCTAAGTTTCTTGTTTTATGAGCTTCACCGGGAGGTTTTCCATGAGTAATGGCAATATCAGAATTTATAGTCCTGCCATATACCTGAAAAAATTCATGAACTGGCTCCTTCCATTGAAATTTAGCATCTCTTTTTGCCAGCCGCTCTCTATAATAAGAAAAAACCGTATTACCACGCAGATCGAATCCCGTATTATATTTCATCATAACTGCATTAATACCGGGATCAAGTGTTTGCTTTAATTCTAGGAATTTTATGTTATCTTCCGGCAATATAATATCATCCGCATCCAGCCATAAGGTATAATCCATAGTGGCAAAGCTGTAGGCATAATTTCTGGCTGCAGAAAAATCATCAATCCACTCAAAATCATATATTTTATCAGTATATTTTTTACACAACTCTTTTGTGTGGTCTGTTGAACCGGTATCCACAATAATAATTTCATCTACTATATTTGAAACTGAATTTAAACATCTTTCAATAATGTCCTCTTCATTTTTTACAATCATACATAGGCTGATAGTAATCATTTTCTTTGTCACTCCTGCTATTCATGAAGCCCCTTCTCCAAAACACTACACATTTATTATATGTCACATCTGAATTGCGGTGACGATATAATAGTACTTATGTCACATTTTGACATTATTTACATACAATAACTATAGACCTATTTTTTTGGGATGGATTCATTTTGAGTACAATTAGCTTATGTATGATCGTAAAAGATGAAGAATCTAATATCAGACGTTGTCTGGATAGTATAAAAAGCATCATAGATGAAATTATTATTGTTGATACTGGCTCTAGCGATAAGACAAAGGATATCTGCTCAGAATTTACAGATAAACTTTATGATTATCAGTGGAACGGTAATTTTGCAGATGCACGAAACTTTAGCATCCAAAAGGCTTCCTCCGATTGGATTCTATGGATGGATGCGGATGAAGAATTGTATATTAAGAGCATCTCTAGGCTGAAAGAGAACCTAGATTTGGAAGAGATCGCATTTTTCTCTATAAAAATGCTTCATATACTTGTAACTGCTGAGGACTACGATAAGCAGCCTTATATTTCTTACAATTACAGGCTCTTTCGAAATAGATTAGATTTTAAATTTGAAGGAGCAATCCATGAAAAACTTTTATTAAAAGGACAGATGGAAGAGGCGCCCATATGTAATTGCATACAAATACTGCATTATGGTTATTCAGAGAACTCTGTACTAAAGAAGGCTAATCGTAATTTAGAGCTTCTTCTTGAGAAGAAGAACCGTAGTGATGAACCCTGGCTCGATTATCATATTGCAGCGGAACTATATCGATTACAGGATTATGAAACAGCCTTCCAGTTCGTTAATCAATCAATTGTGGGATTTTTATCTCAGGGAATCTTACCTCCCTCTCTTGCCTACAAGCTTAAGTATGATTTGTTGATTCATTCTAACAATATGGAGCATGCATATCAGGGAATTGAAAAAGCGATAGAATTATATCCCGACTATGTCGAGCTACACTTTTATCGAGGGGTCATTTTATACTTTTTAAAGCAATATGAAACTGCCGTAAAGGCCTTTACCTACTGCCTCATTTTAGGGGAGAATAATCCCCATTATTTAATCCGTTCAGGCAGTGGCAGTTCCCATGCTTATTACTATCTTGGGGAATGCTACACCAAGATGGGAATGCACGCTATTGCACAAGCCGCATATCAACAGGCAGCCTTAAGCTAACCCTAGGATAAAATATTATAAAATCCGCCATAATTATCTTCCATTTCATGAATGATAATTATGGCGGTCGCTTGTCTCACAAGTGAATTAGAATCTTGATTTCTCATAGTTATAAGGGATGCTGGTTCCAGCTACAACCTCTTCAATCTTATCTAATATAAGCCAATCATCCATATTGCCTTGATGCTCAAAATCCAAGGGTGCAATTTCCTTGACGTCCTTAAATTCCACGAGACACAAACATTTTTTGTGCCATCGTTCTTGCTGTTTCGTTGAAAGATTAAGCTTACTTTGGTTTTCGTTTAGAACCTTTAAAATCTCTTCTTCTGTTAGCTTTACATAATTTTGCACGCTGGTGACCGTTGCCATTGCTGTAATTTTCCCCGTCCCCTTTTGCATAAAATAAAGAGTTTCTCCTTGAAACACCCTGCTATGAGGTATCTTTCTGCCTGCTGCCCCACGCACCACCATTGTTTTAGTTCCTGCAAGAATTTTATCCAGAACTTTTTCCCCACTTTTTCCTTCATTATCACAGTAAACCAAGTGTACCATACTATCTCTCCTTTTTTACAACCGGAATCCATACCTCGTATTTTGCATTGTTTGGATCAGCATTTAGATAAACTTCAATATCTGGAGCATTATCGTATTCATATCCTGAGGTCGGTAGCCATTCGGTAATAATTCTTTTTTCTAATTCCTGAATCGACTGATTACTGCCTTCCCCTGAAAAGATAGCCCAGGTTGCTGCTTTAACAACTAACTCTTCCCATTCATCTTCAATCTCTTTGCTACTTTCAACTCCTATGTAGTATCTCCAATGATTTGCTTCATTACATGAACTTACCCCGAGCAACCCTAATAATGTGCCATCCATAAGGCCTGCTAATCTGGTTATTGTTCCATTCATTGCAGCTGTGCCCCACATTTTAGGAACAACTTCAAAATTCTTTTCAATCTCTGTCTCTAGCGGTTCTGAAATACCAACGATTCTAAATGCTTCTCTTTTTTCAATTCTGTAGTTCATTGCGCTTACTCCCTTAATGGTAATTTGGAAGCTAATAGGCGGATATGCTATTAAGATTGTCCCCGTTTCTCTTGCTTGTGACGGTGATATCCCAAGCACGCTTTTAAAAGCTCTGTTAAAGGCAGTTGGTGAATCATATCCGTATTTCATAGATATATCAATCACTTTACTATCACAATTTTGTAAATCTACCGCTGCCAATGACATTCGTCTTCTGCGAATATATTCCGATAACGGGATATCTGCCATATATGCAAACATTCTTTGAAAATGATAGGTAGAGCAACATGCTACCTTGGCAACCTCTTCTAAATTAATGTCGTCACACATATTTTCTTCAATATAATTAATAGCACTATTTAATCTTTCAATCCAATCCATCTATTTATCTCCTAGTAAGAAATATACTCTTTTTCTTGTCAAACCACCTCTCTTTTCGTGCACGAATAAGAGAGGTCACTGATGTATGTCTATTTGACAATTAATTTACATTTTAACTACTTACTTTTCTTAAATTTTATCATGATTATTTTGATACGCTTCTGCAAGACTGCTCCAATGTTGTTTATCTTTCTCTGTGATTGGCCTCAAGACCTTACAAGGATTACCAACCGCAATAACGTTAGAAGGAATATCTTTTGTAACAATAGAACCTGACCCAATTACTACATTGTCCTCAATTTTAACCCCTGGATTGATTACTGTATTTCCTCCAATCCAGACACTATTACCAATCGATACCTTTTTACCATACTCTAACATTGAATTACGTGTTTGAGCATCAATTGGATGGGCTGCTGTGAAAATCGATACTCTAGGTCCAAAAAAGACATTATTACCAATGGTAACATCACAGACATCTAAAATAATGCAATCGAAATTCGCAAAGAAATCATCACCGATTGAAATATTGCAGCCAAAATCGCAGCGAAACGGTGTTTCTATCCAAAAAGTATCCCCGATTTTCTGAAATAATTCTTTAAACAACTGTATACGGTACTCCGGTTGGTTTTCTGTTGTGCTATTGATCAATCTTGTTAGCTCTCTGGCTTTCATCATATCAGCCTTAATTTCATCATCTTTCGCGATATACAATTGTTCGGATAACATCAATTCCTTTTCTGTCATATTAACCTACCTATCTTTAATTATTTGCTAAAATTATTGCCATCCTCTGAATTTTCGATGCAGAATTTTTCTATAGAACTAAGGCAAGAGTAAGATGTTTTCTGCTATATTAGATATAGCTCTATTCGATATTTTCTGCTATTTATGATAATATCCATATTTTACAAAGATTTCAAGATAAACTCAACACTAATTAAAGCAAAAGCACCCAACATTTTCATGAAGGGTGCTAACTATTTTTTAAAGAAAGATGTAAATAGGCGTTTCTGACAAAGCGCGTTAGATATTAATTTGCTTGTACTTCCGACTCTACACTATTTTCACTTGTTCCTGCATTTGTATTTGTACCTGTTTTAGAACCTATATCTGTCTTTGTACCTGTATTTGTCTTTGTATCATCTTTTACTTCATAATTCTCAGTTCCCGGCAATTCATATACTACAACAGCTACACCACGTTTGATATATTCAAACATCTTCTTCGCCATCTTTGGAGGCATATTGATACATCCGTGGGAACCATTTTTCAAGTAGATATCCTTTCCAAAATCACTACGCCAATTTGCGTCATGAAAACCGATATTCTTATTAAAAGGCATCCAGTACTTAACAGGAGTTTCATAATCTTCTCCTACTAGCGTAGCATCATTCTCCTTATATTGAACCGGATAAGTGCCGACCGGAGTTCCCCATTTCTTGGACTCATTACCGGATACAAAGTCTGTCTCTAAGATCAGTTTTCCTTCGTGATAGAAGAACAAGTGCTGTGCAGTCAGATTAACTTCCACATAGGTATTTCCAATATCGTCTTTTCCATATTGCTGGGCTGTCTGGAAATAAACCGGGGTCTTGGTTTGCTTCTCACCATCTTGAATTAACTTTGTTAGCTCTTCCACCTCGGCAGGACGGTTGAGCCACCAGCCATAATCGCCGCCCTTGATCTGGAGTACATCTCCGTAGGAGGTCTTAAATTCACGGGTCCGTCCGAAGGAATTATAGTTTTTACCAATGTAATCAACAAATTCCTTCACGCCTTCTGTATTCAGGCTAACCTTATAATCACCATCTACAGTAAGCCATTCACTAATCTTGGTGCCATCCACAATCTCTGTGTCATCGCCAAATTCATAGGTGATTTTCGCTCCCGCAATTCGGTTCAGCTCATCAACAGCACTTTTTAACTGAGCATTATCGGAGGTTAATTCCGGCTCTGTATAAAGCTTTGCCTCCTCAAGATCTAAGGCAGGCTCTAACATAATAATTGCATTTAAAACTTCATCCTTTAATTTATCAGCTAGAATTTCAGCTCCTGGATTTTCAGGAATGATTTCGTAACCATTTTCACCGTATTTGGAAATGGAAGCATCTGCAGGCTTAATATTATTTTCTTCTTTCAGAAAAATAAGCTCGCTAATTACTTTATCCAACAAGGACTCATCCAGCTCCAGCATCGTTTTCACTTCAATATCATTATGCTTTAGTACAGAGGATGGCCAAGCCAGTGTATTTTGTTTATCAATTAAATCCGATAGGCTTTCATCATATGTGGTATGAAGATTAATCTCTTCACCGGTAATTGTATCGGTAAGACCACCTCGCCCACTGATGACTAAGGAGTAATTCTTAACTTGATCATTAATGGCATCCTCTGCTACATCACTTGTCATATTGGAGGTTTCCACGCCATTGATTACAGTATTATTGTAAAAATGATCCTTATAATAATTACTTACTAATAAATAGAATGCCAACAGGGGAATCGCTATCATGAAAAAGCCTGTTATAAGAGCATTTCTCGTTCTCTTCCTTTTACTTTTCCCGTTATTGTTTTTTGCTTTCGTAGCCATAACATACACCTACATTTCTTCTCAAGGCATATCCGAAAGGACATACCTTGGTAATTTTACTGTTGTCAGCAGTATTATCAATATCTTATCCTAGAATAATGTTAACTTTAAGGCAGATTAGTTAAGAATTTTTTAACATATTGTTACGTTAAAAATCAAAATGATCCGGGTCTGGACCAAAGCGTTTTCCACAATTCAGAGAATTAATTACTTCCATGTCCTCCGGTAAAAGTTCAAAATCAACCTCCAGATTGGAAATAATTCTATCCTTGTGAACCGATTTCGGTATTACCACAAAGTCTCTTTGAATGTCCCAGCAAATAACAATTTGCGCCGGTGTCCTATTGTATTTCTCAGCTAATTTATTTAAAACCTCATTTTCCAGGAGATTTCCTCCGGTACCACCAAGGGGGCTGTAAGCCTGCATTGCAATTCCCTTTGAGCGACAATAATCTGCCAGTTCATTATTGTTCAGGTAAGGATGCGCCTCCACCTGATTAATAGCCGGTATAACCTTTGCTACAGCCAATAATTTTTCTAAATGATGTTGTTGAAAATTAGATACACCAATCGCTTTTGCTCTTCCAGAAGCATAGATTTCCTCTAGTACTTTCCAGGACTTTTCACGATTTTCTACCGGCCAATGGATTAAATATAAATCCACATAATCGGTTTGCAGCCGTTTTAAACTCTCCTCAAAGGCTTCCAGCTCTCTGCCTTTTCTTATATCCTCATTCCAAAGCTTAGTTGTTAAAAATATCTCTTCTCGCGGAATACCACTTTCTTTTATGCCAAGACCTACGCTGTTTTCATTTCCATAAACAGCGGCAGTATCAATATGACGATACCCAGCTTCCAAAGCCCATTTAACAGCATTAACGGTTTCAGCTCCATCTTTTGTTTGGTATACCCCTAACCCTAGCATAGGGATTTCTACTCCATTATTAAAAATTTTCTTTTTGATCATCAATATCCCATCCTCTCTACTTATTATTTAAGGTATTTGAGAAACGTTAATCGCTTTTGTATTTTTCTGAACTTACAGATTCTTTTCTACCAAAGATTCATATTTAACTAGAATGATTAATTGCTTAAATCAGTAATAAAGCATAACTGTTGTTGGAATGTGTAAATTTATCTGATATTTTGTATTATGCCCGTTTATTATCTTTTTTTCAACAGTTACTTTTCGGATACCTTGAATAAAAATGTACAAACGGTTAATTAATTCCACTATAAGCAAAGAAAGTCTATGATTTACCCATCAAAGTCATATCACTTTTAGAATTTTATCCCAATAGAAATTTTAATTTTCTTTTTTTCATTTTGTTATGATATAATAAATTTATACGAAACTAATTAATGAAAAGGTAATTACAATGAAAAAAATACTTATGATCGGTACCGGTGGCACAATAGCCTCCAAATCCACCCCTGGTGGTTTGCATCCACAAATGAGCTTAGATGAAATTCTAAGCTATGTTCCGAGCATTTCCGGCCTTTGCGAGGTTGATACCTACCAGTTATGTAATATTGACAGTACTAATATGGCTCCGGAGATATGGACTTCCTTAGTAGCTCTTATTAAAGATAAATATGACCTCTACGACGGCTTTGTAATCTGCCACGGTACTGATACGATGGCCTATACTGCTTCGGCTCTTTCCTATATGATTCAGGATTCTCCAAAGCCAATCGCTATTACCGGAGCACAGCGTCCAATTAATATGGAGATAACGGATTCCAAGACTAATCTATATGACAGCTTTCTATACGCTGCCTCTGATTCTTCCTGTGGCGTGCAGATCGTATTTAACGGCAAGGTCATCCTTGGTACACGTGCCAGAAAAACTCATTCCAAAAGCTTTCAAGCATTTTCCAGTATCAATTATCCCTACCTGGCTGTGATTCAAGATGGACATCTGATTCATTATATAACCCACTGCAAGAGTGACACTCCTACCTTTTATAGCGAGCTAAATCCGAAAGTTTGCCTCTTTAAGCTGACGCCAGGTGTTGATGCTGACATCTTAAGCTATATGCTGGCAAAAAATGATGCCGTAATCATTGAAAGCTATGGAGTCGGAGGTATCCCGTCCTTACCTCAGTATAAATATTTTGATGTAATACAGGAATGGACCAGAAAGGGCAAAACCGTCGTAATGACAACTCAGGTTCCCAACGAAGGCAGTGATATGACGGTATATATGGTTGGCCATGAGTTAAAGCGTAAGGTAAAGATTATGGAAGCCTATGATATGATATCAGAGGCCGTTGTTTGTAAATTGATGTGGATCCTGGGTCAAACCAATGATCCGGTTGAAATACAAAAGCTATTCTATACCACGATAGGCAATGATATTCTATACTAAGATTATTTATATTTAAGATTATATTACAATAAATGGTATGTTAAAAACTCTTAATTAATGAGTTTCGAACATACCATTCTTTCACATTTTACGTCAATGCTCTTTTAGAAACAGAACCTCGGATAATTTAAAACTAAAACATATAGTCGCGTTTTTCTTTCTTTAATATTCTTTGTACCGCAAATTTGCCTGCAGCCGTTGCAACCGGAAGGCCTCCCGGTGCCATGATCCATTGGCTTGCTACAAATACATTAGACAATCCCTTTACTGTACCTTTTACGTGAAAGGATTTTACATTCTTTCTTGTAATAAAACTCATATATGCGCCATGATAGGAATTGCAATATCTCTCATAGGTAACAGGCGTCCAACAGTCTAATAAGTCAATATGGTTAACCAGCTGGGGAAATTTCTTTTCTATTCTTTCCTTTATTATTTCAGAAAATTCTTGCTTTTTGCGTTTATAATCGTCCTTATTTAGTGCCTTCCAATACCTGTAATCATCATCAAACTGCGCAATATTGGACTGTAATACAGTTTTGCCCTCTGGGGCAAAATCCTTCTCATACTCATATGTTCTAAATGATATTCGGCTAATTTCTTTCCCATTCACTTCAAAGGGTTCACAGTCAAGAAATACGGTGTCTGTAAGCTCAAATTTTGATTTATCAATTGAAAAAGCTACTTGAAGGCCACTAGCCAAGGGATATCTCTCTTCATCGTTAAAACAGGCCTCCCATTTTTTATCCATAAATGTTCTGCCTAATAGTTTATGAAACATCTCCATTGCATCCGTTGCACAGATGACATAATCGGCAGAAATGATATGACCATTTAATAGTTCTATTCCATTTGCTATAGTTCCGCTTATCATAACTTTTTTGACAGGGCGATTGCAATACAGCTTTCCTCCCAGGCTTTCAAATTTAGCTATAATTCTATTCGTCATTGCGAGAGAACCGCCAACAGGAATTTCTCCATTTCCGCTTGCTATTGTAGCATAAGACACAAGATAGGAGGAGGCGATATATTCCTTAAACATATAATCTGTAAATAAAGCTTTTAACAAAGGATGTTTAAACCCTGCTGCCAAATCGCCTATGTCTATTGCTCCATATTCTTTCGTAACCTTTTGCATACCAGCCATGGACTTACCTAACTTAATGTAATCCACAAGATTCATCATATCCATAGGCTTATCTACTGGCATCTGACAGCAGGTAGCATATTTGACATGCTCCATAAATTTATTTATCTCTGATTCATCCTCGGGTGACAGCTGAAGTAGCTCATTTTTAGTTCTTTCTAAATCTTTCCACAAGGTTATACTTTCATTACCAATATAGCTGGTGTAAAATTTGTCATGTTGTACAAATTCAGTACTTGGTGCCAATGCTCCTATTGTTTCCCATAGCTTTCTGAGGGAAGAATTTTCTTTCGTACCAGTCAGCCAGTGAATACAATTATCGATGTGATGCCCCTTCCGATTCCAACCCATGCACTGACCGCCGGCAATTGGATTCTTTTCATATATCTCCGCTTCATAGCCTGATAATCTGGCATAAATTCCGGCTGTTAAACCTGCTATGCCTCCTCCAACGATTACAATCTTTTTCATAGAGCTTTTCCTCCTCTAACAATGTCAATGATCCATTCCGGTTTTGGAAGCTCCAACTCCGGGTGTGCTGCATAGTTTTCTGCAATACCCTGAATACTGCACCAGTATGCTAACGATAAGGTTCTTGCGTCACCGGAGCGGATGGTACCTTCCTTCTGACCTTGTTCTACAATGGGTATAAACAGATCAATCGTATTAACTTGCATTGCAATATCTCGTATCTCTTTGGGAGTTCCTTCGCTTCGCTGTGCCTGTGCCATTAACACAAACATTTTTGCAATAAAGGGTTCTGCCAGCATCATAGAAAATAGCTGCTCTGTAAATTGTTCAAAATACATAATTGCAGTTTTATAATCGGATTTCATGGGATATTTTGTACCCTCCAGTCCAATTTGCACTAATTCTTTATAAAGCATTTCCTTCGATGGAAAGTAATGAAACAGCAACCCTGTACTCATTGATACTTTCTTTGCTATGTCTGAAATCTTTGTTTCCATATAACCTTTCGTGACAAAGAGTTCTAACCCTGCGTTTAAAATCTCTTTTCTTCTTTGTTCTTTTTGCTCTTCTCTGATTCCCATATGTAACCTCTGTAAGTTTGTATTTGATTAGTTTTTAGTTGTTTATTGTTCATTAATTTCTATTTATTTTCATGGTCGAATCTTTATAGGTATTTTCGTCAATCTTTTTCATTGATTTCAATTTCATTGAATATACATTCAATATATTTATATCACAAATGGTATTTAATGTAAAGTGATTTATAAAATGAATCATTAAAAAAACTCCATATCAATTATTTTCACAATCGATACGGAGCCAAATCTATATTTTTCTATACCTTCTTTATTAACTCAAAGAATTCTACTTTTTCTCAACAGGAATCCAAACTTCACAAAAACAATCAGAATTATCTGCTTCTGGGTAAAGTTCAAAATCTGTATCATCCAGCATGATGTATTCGGAGCTCGGTAAAAATTCCTTGAATATTCTATCCCAGGTCTCTCCTATGCAAGCTGCATCATTGCCGATACATTTAAACACCGCCCAAAGGGTCGGCTTTACCTCCCAAATAACATAGCCATCAGGAACAGTACCTCCGTCATATTTCATACCAATACCATAGTCAAAACGGTCACTCTCTTTCGAGATTGGCGCACAAACTCCATAAAAATCGTGTTTCTTAGTATTATTTTTTAATACCTCAAATACTCCTGATTCACCGCATTGTTTCCAAAAATCAGGTATTTCCGTATTTCCATTTTCAGATATTGTCTCATTCCTAAAACGCTCTACCTTTGCAAGTAACTGAAAGCTTTCTCTCTCTACAATTTTGTAATCCATAACTTTACCACCTTCCAATTGAATTTTTATTACAAGGCGATTAAAGGACTTCAATTCATTTCCTGCACGTTTCGCAACATTGGGTGTAACCCCATGGAATCTGGAAAAGGCTTTTGTAAAACTCTCCGGAGAATCATAGCCATACTTCATTGCAATATCAATGACCTTTTCATCTGACATGATTAACTCCTGACCTGCCATGGACAATCTCCTGTTTCTGATATACTCATTAGCAGTAATCCCGGTAATCATACTAAAGATTCTATGAAAATGATAATTTGACAGATAGACATGTCTGGCAACATCTTCATAATTGATATTCTCAAGTAAATTCTCTTCCATGTATTCAATTGCTCTTTGTATGCTTTGAATAAATTCCATCTCTTTCTCTCACCTCGTGTATTCATTGTAAGGTATCTTAATTTAAATTTCCTAGTCTGGTTTGCTTGGTTTTGTCTGGCATCTGATTGTTAAACGTAATCCACATTTCTATTTCACATAAGTAATCTGATTTCCTGTACGCTTTAACGGCTCTTGGTCTTTTACAGCCTTCAAACCTAAAGCCAGTCCTCCGCAAACGGTTTCATTCTCGCCAAGTCCAAGCTTTTCTAAGAACGTCCTGATTTCCTTGTTACCATCCAGCCAACGCAGCTGATTAATCCAACAGGAACCAATATTTAAGGACGTCGCCGCCAGCATCATATTCTCCAAAAGGCAAGCACTGTCCGTCAGGGCATTGCCGTAATCCTGCTGGTTAGCTACAACTACAAGGGTCGGCGCACTGTAATAAAAATCATAGCCTCCCTTTTTGGAGGCAAGAATGGAAGCTTTAATGCTCTTATACATGCCCTCATCTATCTCCATCTTGCTGAATTCCAGCTCCACCAGTTCTTTTAGTTCCTTAAGGACTGACTTATTCTGCAGGACAATAAGATGACAGCTCTGGTTATTACCCCCGCTGGGCGCATATCTCCCAGCCTCCAGGATAGCTTCCAAGTCCTGATCCGGTATTTGCTGATCCATAAATTTACGGACACTTCTTCTTGCCTTCATACAGTTTATTATATCATTCATTTTATTACCGCCTTTCCCTTTAAGAAATTGATTTAACTGCTGGTAATTATACATCCTTTGGTTACCTACACTTTGTTTATCATTTCAAAAACTATCTTTCCGATTTATACATACTCATAAGTTCTGCGTGCTATACCCAGTTCTTCATTCGTCGGAATAACTGCAATGCGAATATTAGAAGCTTGCAGTTCCAATTCTGCAGCACCCTGACAATGAATATTTTTTTCAAAGTCTATTTTCAGACCCAGACATTCTAATTTCCGGCACACCAGCTCACGAATTAGAGATGAATTTTCACCGATACCGCCGGTAAACACCAAAATATCCATTCCCCCCATGGTCGTGAAGAATGCCCCGATATAATGGACTATGCTATTAACAAAAACATCGATTGCCAGCCTAGCTCTCATATTTCCTTCCTCAGCCGCAGCCTGAACATAACGTAAATCACCGCTAACCCCGGAAATTCCTAAAAGACCGCCGTTTTTCTTTAAACCGTATTGGATCTCCTCATCACTCAATCCCTGCTCCTTCAAAAACAATAACATATCACAATCCATATCACCGACGCGGGTACTATGGAGTATACCGGTCTGTAACGACATGCCAAAGCTTGTATTAACGCTTTTTCCGTTTTCTATTGCACAAATGGAACAGCTTCCTCCAAGATGACAGGATATTGCCTTATATTCCGCTCCTATTTTCTCATTCAGTACATCAGCAATATAGCTGTGGGATGCACCATGATAGCCCATTCGATGAATTTCATATTTTTCGTACCATTCATACGGAATCCCATACATTTTACGCTCTAAGGGAATTGTTTGATGGAATGCTGTTTCAAAGCAGCCGATTAATCCCGCATTTGGCAGCATACTCCTCATAACATCAATCGCTTTCAAATATGGTTCGTTATGACTTTGAGCGATTGACAAACGATCCCGCATTCCTTGAAGTACTTCCTCCGTAAGTTCATGAACCCCATAATACCCTTTTGCCAGAACAGTTTTAAAGCCTACTCTTCTAATATCATCTAATGAGGAAAGTACCTCCGGTACCAGCTGCTCAAAGAATAGTGCAATTGCTTTTCGACAGTCCGGTATATTCTGTTTTTCAAGTTCCAGTTTTTGAGCTCCGGCTATATTGTGAAATATAAAAATTGCATCATTATCACTCCCTAGTCGCTCAATTTTACATTCTGCCAGAACTTCTGAACTTGGCATCTCGTATAATTTTGCCTTAAACGATGTACTTCCGACATTGCATACTAAAACTTTCAAATACTTCACCCTGCCTTTCTATCTATGCTGCAAAATTTTTATCAAAACTGTAAATCTTATTTCTAATTTTAATTTCTTAAATCACTATTCCATCACAGTGGTCTATCTCATGCTGAATAATCTGCGCAGTCCAACCGGTAAAGGTCTGCTTTTGCTTATTGAAATTTCGATCCAGATATTCTACTTCTATGTTTTCGTATCTTGTTGTCTTTCTTACGCCCATTAATGACAAACAGCCCTCCTCTGTTTCATAGGGCTTTATTTTCTTTACAATAACAGGATTTATCATGGGTACTCCTATCATCCCCACACTATAGACAATAATTCGTTTCTTTACTCCGATCATATTCGCTGCCAAACCTACACAATGCTCTGCATTAGCCTTTAAAGTATCCAGTAAATCATCAACAATTGCTGCATCTGCCTGTCCGGCAGGCTCTGATTTCTGTCCCAGAAATAATGTATCTTTTACAATTGATCTTATCATTACAATCTCCTAATCTATACTTTTCTAAATATGATTCAATGTATTTGGCAAATGCCCTATCTCTTTGCCTTTCGGTATCCGGCATCGATGGCTTCCTGTTCTGAATCAAAGTTTACCAGATATTTTGAATCCTCCATATCCTCATATGCCGCTTGTCCAGGACAATGATAAATCATAGAATTGGAATTGCCCCGTATTTCTACTAACGTTTGATCTATGCTGTCCATACTTTGATCTGCATCAGATAAACTACTTTCTCCGCTTAAGTAATCTATGATAATTCCGGGCTGAACATTATAAGCGTATACATTAAAACAGATACCCTCTCCCTTATCTTCAACGGAAAACCCTTCCATCTGTACACCGCTTGCCACAAGATTTTCTCCATCGAAAAATGGGGTAACTCTATATAGTACATGATTTTCTGTCTCTTTAACATAATCCGCAATCATATTTTCAAAGGGCAGCATTCCTTCAATATTCAGATATCTGGTACCTGTTATGAGGTTTTTATCATTGGCATTTTCAGCCGTCAGCTGATAACCAATCAAATGGCAACGGTTAAACAGATATTTTCCATCCACATTATCGTATTTAATCGTCTGCCAACCGGAGGGTTTTATCTGTCCAATGTTGCCGCGTTCCTGCGTTGGCATTAGATCTACACCAATATTTGCATATGCAGCTTGACATCTTCCCAATTCGTCCAATTTGCTATAAGTTTCAAAAGATGAAGTATTTATATCCTCCTTAGGAAAG
>JAQZBD010000068.1 GCA_029239235.1 Herbinix sp. | reverse complement strand
GATCTCGATTAACTCAGCCAAATCTGATAACTGAAGCTCCTTCTTTGCTGAAAGCGATCCACCGCCTGACATAAGTACAACATATTCAAACTCTAGCAAGCTGTCGCCATACAAATCAAGCTCTTTTAACATTTTATGATAATATCTCTCATATTCCACGGGATAACGTATGATACCAAGCTGATGCTTTTGAGAGGATATATTCTGAATCACCTGCATGGAGCTGGTTTCAGCAAAATCAATCTGCAGCGTATTCGCAGCCGCAATTTCACTGACAAAGCCGGTAAAGGCATAAGTGATGTAACTGGCTCTAGGTACTGAAATACTAAAGCTATGCTTTGTCTCTTCCATTTTGTATTTTGACTCAATCGCTTCGAACTTTTCTAATATTTCTTTCGTTGAAAGCAGAAATTGGCTGCCTTCCTTCGTAAGCGCCACCCCCTTGGAAGAACGTCTGAAAATCGTAATCCCCAGTTCTTTTTCCAAGGCCAGAATTGATTTGCTAAGGTTTGGTTGATTCATATACAGATTTGCCGCGGCTTGCGTCATAGAGCCGGTTTTTGCAACCTCTGCAACGTATTTAATATCTAACATATCCATAGTAGAATTTCCTTTTGTATTTTACGCCGTCCAGTTCTTTAACTCCTCCGGTGTAGCAAGCACATAGTGCTCTCCGCCCACATGCTGCTAGTACACCGATACGATCTGAGATGTATTTTACCATGGAAAGATCATGGGCAATGAATAAATATGCCGTATTGGTCTTTGTCTGAATATCCTTCATCAAATTGACAACCTGGGCTTGAATTGATACATCGAGTGCACTGATTGCTTCATCTGCAATAATCAAATCCGGATTCATGATTAGCGCTCTGGCGATACCTATACGCTGTCGCTGTCCACCAGAAAATTGATGAGGGTAACGTCCGGCATGCTCATGGGACAAGCCCACCATATCAAGAATATCGTATACCTTTTTCTTACGTTCTTCTTGAGAAGAATATAGATGGTGAATATCCAGACCCTGAGCAATAATGTCCATTACCTTTTTTCTTGGATTCAAGCAAGCCATTGGATCCTGGAATATCATCTGCATCTTTGTTCTAAGATGCTGTGTATCCTTGTCAGAAAGCTTTCCGGATATATTCTTTCCATTAAAAGTAACCTCTCCTGCTGTAGGCTCATATAAGCGAATAATGGAACGTCCGATGGTGGACTTACCGCTGCCGGATTCTCCAACTAAACCATAGGTCTCCCCCGGATAAATTCGAAAGGATACATCATCCACTGCTTTGACAGTGAATTTACGATTAATCTTAAAATATTGCTTTAATCCTTTGACCTCTAAGATAGGATTCTTATTTTCCATATTATGCGTCTCCTTTCTTTGTGGAGTCGCTGCCTTCATTCTGAAGCTCAGAACTCACCTCAGCTTTTTCAAATCCTGCTTCTTTTAGCATAATACTGATACGACTCTGCAATTCCTCCGGCATATCAACCTTTGGTGCATTCTCATGAAGAAGCCAGGTAGCCGCATAGTGAGTATCTGTGATTTTAAACATCGGCGGTTCCTTTTTTAAATCAAGGTTTAGGGCATAAATATTACGCGGAGCAAAAGCGTCGCCATCAACCTTATGAAGTAGGTTCGGAGGACTGCCGGGAATTGTATACAGACGATCATCCGTGCTGTTTAAATCAGGCATGGCGGATAGTAATCCCCAGGTATAAGGGTGTCTTGGCTGATAGAAGATCTCTTGTGTAGTTCCCTTTTCTACCACCTTACCCGCATACATAACAGCTACATAATCAGCCACTTTTGCTACAACGCCAAGGTCGTGAGTGATATAGATAACAGAGATACCTGTTTTCTGCTGGATATCCTTGATCAGCTCCAGAATCTTTGCCTGGATCGTAACGTCGAGCGCTGTCGTTGGTTCATCGCAGATCAGAAGATCCGGGTCACAAGCGAGGGCAATGGCAATTACCACTCTTTGACGCATACCTCCGGATAATTGATGAGGATAATTCTTCATTCGCTTTTCAACATCTGTAATTCCTACTAGTTCTAACAGGTTTACTGCCTTCTGATAGGCCTCCTGCTTTGATGTATGATAATGATAGCGCATCCCTTCCATAATCTGAGCACCAATGGTCATGGTTGGGTTCAGTGAGGTCATCGGATCTTGGAATACCATTGCAATCCGCTTTCCGTTAATCTGCCTTCTCATCTCCTTTTTTGAAAGCTTTAGAAGATCCTGTTCCACATTCTTACCATCTTTTTCATAATTATATTGAATGGAACCACTATTGATCTTACCGTTACTGCTTAGAATACCCATAACTGCTTTTACAGTAACAGATTTACCGCTGCCGCTTTCTCCAACAATAGCAACGGTCTCACCTTTATGTAATACCAGATTCATTCCTCTGATTACATTGACTGTACCAGCAGAGGTCTGGAACGAAATCGATAAATCTTTAATTTCTAATATTTTCTTTCTCTCCATATAAATCACCATGCCTTTCTTCACATCCTGCAAACTTTGGGCCGCAGGCCAAATTTGCGAATTGAATTGTTTTATCACAATTCAATTTGTCTCCTTACATTTCCTTCATCTTAGGATCAAATGCATCTCTAAGACCATCAGCCATCATATTAAAGCTAAGCATGATAATTGCTAATACAATAACCGGGAATACTATCATATACGGATGTGTCGTAAAGGACTTAAAGGCATCACTGATCAAAGAACCCAGAGAAGCTAACGGTGCCGGAACTCCTAAACCGATGAAAGCAAGGAATGCTTCTGTAAAAATAGCATTCGGTATGGAGAACATGGACATAACAATCAGCTGTCCGAAGATATTCGGTAATATTTCCTTGAAAATAATGAAGAAATCCCTTGCGCCTAAGGTTTTCGATGCAAGAATAAATTCCTGTTCCTTCAGCTTAAGTACCTGTGCTCTTGCAACACGGCTCATTCCAATCCAGCCGGTGATAGCCAAAGCCAGGGTAATTGTTACTAAACCGGGTCTGAACACCAAAATCAATAAGGTTACAACTACAAGGGTCGGAATACCATTAATAATCTCTGCAAAACGTTGCAGAAACATATCTACCTTACCGCCGAAATAACCGGAAATCAAACCGTAGACCATACCAAAACACATGTCAACGACAACCGCAACAAGTGCAATATAGAGTGAAATTCTGGTTCCCGTCCAGGTTCTGGTAAAAATATCACGGCCAAGAACATCCGTTCCAAACCAATAATAAGTATTTTCCAAACCGGTTGTAACAGTGGAATCCTCAGAGATATATTTGTTTTGCTTCACACTGCCTTGTGAAGTGTGCATTTTCTCTGAGCCGTCAAAAACCCCAAGGTTTTCTAATCCCTTTACTCTGGGTGCCAGATTCTGATGCGCAATAATCTGCGAATCATAGGTATGTCCTGTCATATGAGGACCGATTATTGCCATAGCTATGACCAAAAGAATGAAGAACAATCCAACTACTGCGCCTTTGTTCTTCGTAAATCTTGAAAGAACATCTCTCCAATAAGACTTGCTTGCATAGTTCTCATCCAAATGGGAAATCTTATCCGCACCTACCAGGACAAAATCCTCAGGTGAAAAATTCATCTCTGTATTATTCATGTCCATCCCCCTTTGCAAGTCTTATTCTTGGATCGATTACTCCATAAAGAATATCCACCACAAGCATAATTCCAATATACATCACACTATAAATAAAGGTTAATGCCACCACCACGTTATAATCATTGGATTGAATCGCTGTTACCAGCAAGCTTCCGATACCGGGAATCGAGAATAATTTTTCGATAACCAAGCTGCCTGTCATCAAACCGACTACCAACGGAGCCAATACTGTGATAACCGGTATTAACGCATTTCTAAGCGCATGCTTAAAGATCAGCTGAAAGCTGTTAATTCCCTTACTTTCCGCTAAAAGCATGTAATCAGAGCCTAATACCTCAAGCATTTCCGTTCGTGTAAATCTTGCCACAGTCGCTATGGTGAACATACACAGGGAAACCGTCGGCAGAACTGAGGAATAAAAGGGTTGCTCCGGTTTATACAAAAGCGGAAACCATTTTAAATCAAAGCCCATGTAATAAATTAAAATCATTGCAAATACATAGGATGGAAGGCTTACACCTAGCACTGAGATTACGGTTGTAATCGTATCATAGATTGTGTTGTGCTTAATTGCCGCTATGATACCAAGAATTAATCCAAGAACTGTACCGATTAAAATCGCCTGTCCACCGATTCGAAGTGATACCGGCAGTCTAGTCTGCAGCAATGCTGTAATTGCCGTATTCTTGGAGATCGTATAAGAAACACCAAAGTCCCCAGTCAGCATTGCTCCAATATACTTAAAAAATCTTATTACTATTGGTTGATCCAATCCATATTTTGCATTTAACAAAGCTCTCTGACTTTCTGTCAGCTTCTCATCATTAAAGGGAGAACCCGGCATCAATTCCAGCATTAAAAATAATACCAGGAGTATTACCAGAAGAGTCACAATCGAAATGAGTACTCTTTTAAAAATATACTTTTTCACAAATCCACGCTCCTTACCATATTTCATTCAGTTAAAGTAACTATCACCACCTGCAGTGATTAGCTATTACTTATTCGTAATCGCGAGTAAATTGGGTTGTTGTTCGTACAACAGGTATATCTTCCTTCGCAGTGGCTTTCTTGCTTGCCTAAGCTCCGGAACATAGATCTGTTGTGCGGACAATAGCTAAAATTAGTGAGTTTCGCAATTACTCATATCGCGAAGAAAGACGCTGTCATGGTGTTACACGCTTGACAGCGCCATTACTTCTCTATATGGTATCTACTAAATTAATTCTTTGTTGCATTCTTGTAGATTCTGTTAATACCTACAGAGTGGAATTCAATACCTGCTACAGTCGACTTATACATAACTGCATCGCCCTTCTGGTAAACAGGGAAAATAACTGCTTCATCCATAGCTATCTTCTCCGCTTTCTTGAGTTCTTCCCATCTCTTATTAATATCCAGTGCTAAATCACCGCTCTTAGCAGAATTTACGATTGCATCATAATCTGCATTAGACCAGAAACCATAGTTATTCGGACTGCCGGTAGTCCACATATCCAAATAAGTCATTGGATCTGCATAGTCAGGGCCCCAACGGGTTAAACCAAGTTCAAAGTCGCCTGCTTGCATTCTTTCTACACGGTTCTTCTTAGGCATGGTCTCGATTTCAATGGTGACACCTGGAAGAGTAGTCTGAATTTCAGACTGTATAAATTGTGCAACATTAATTGCGGATTCTGTGTCTTCAACAATCATGGTATATTTTACTTCGCTGATTCCAAGCTCAGTCTTTGCTTTATCCCAGTACTGGGCTGCCTTTGCTTTGTCAGTAGATAAATAGGTACCTGTTGTTTCACGGAAGTCCTTTCCGTCAGGACCGGTAGCTAATTTGGTAGGAACTGCAAAATCTGCAACGATGGAGCCATCCTTTAAGATGTTCTTAGCAACTGCTTCTTTATCATAAGCTAATGCTAACGCCATACGAAGATTTAAGTTCTCAAGACCTGCAACGGTCTGGTTGGGTGATATGTACCACAGATAACCTGCCATAATGCTATGGAATTCAGGATCAGCCTGGAATTGTTCTACCTGTTCACCGGAAAGTGTAGCTACATCAAGATCTCCGTTCTGGTAAGAAAGCATGGTCTGCTGAGAATCCTTGATTACCTGATAATCAATTCCATCCAGCTTAACATTAGCAGCATCCCAGTAAGTGGTGCTCTTTGCAAGAGAAATGGAGGTTGCAGCCGGTTCATAAGCAGTTAAGCTAAAAGGTCCGTTACTGATTACGGTATCCGGTGAGGTTCCGAAGGATTCACCCTTTTCTGTAAAGAATGCTTCATTTACAGGAAGGAAGGACGGGAATGCCAGCAGAGATTCAAAGAATGGTACCGGAACATCAAGGGTTACTTCTAAGGTCTTATCATCCTTTGCAGTAACACCTAACTGATCAACAGGCACTTCACCAGCGGTAATTGCTGCTGCATTCTTAATATTTGCAATTGCTGCAATAAAGGAATACTCACTGACAACAGCCGGATCAACCAGACGTCTCCAAGCAAATACGAAATCGTTTGCAGTAACCGGAGTTCCGTTTGACCACTGTGCATCTCTTAAGGTAAAGGTATAGGTTAATCCATCCTCACTCTTATCAACTTTTTCAGCGAGTGCCAGAATCGGGTTTCCTTCTGCATCAACGGAGTATAGACCTTCTGTTGTTGCTGCAATTACTTCAAAGGAAGTACCGTCGGTAGCTATCTGTGGATCAAGAGAAGCTACTTCAACATCAAAGTGAACCTTCAAAACATTGCTTCCTGTTGCAGCAGTGCTATCTGTTTCAGAAGGTTCCGTGGTGGTCGTCTCATCCGTAGTAGTTGTTGTTTCTTTGCCCGAATTTCCGCCACAAGCAGCCAATGACAGAATCATTGCTAATGCCATCATGAGTGCTATAAGTTTGGTATACTTTTTCATAAATCGCCTCCTTAATTTTTTCATAAGACTTTCATTTTGAGTATTTGTATAAAAAAATGCAGTCAAAAATTAAAACATCTTGACCACATTGTCTTATGCCATTTAAGTAGTATAAATTATTGCATTAATGAAAAGCATAATCCCCATCTGGCATTGATTGACCTCTAGCCCAAATGGTCGTTGGTATGAAATTCTCGAGTAAATACTCCATCTCATATTATACCTACTTGTTATGTCTGCTATATTTCTATATTATATCCAGAACTCCCACCTTTTGTCAATCAATATTTTAACGTATCAATCCACTAAAGCTTTAAAACGGAAAAGGAATAGGAAATATCCTTACCGGCATCAATATGATAGGGCGGTTCAACATCCGCTCCCCAGCTGTTGATTCCTCCAACGCCTCTCACCGCACCCAGAATCGATATCACTGTCCTTCTTGCCGGAGGAAGCTCTTCTTGATGCGTGGCATTTTCCAGTTCCTCTGACGTATAGGGAAGGCAGGAGAAGGCAAAGTCCTGGTCAACTCCAGAGAATCGAAGACCAAAGGAATTCTCCTGCTTTACGGAATTATTCAGGGTTGTATTCCGATACACCTCCAGCCATTTCGTAGCTACATGTACATTACAATCCTGTGGAACCAGATAAGGGGTTACCGGTAATCCCTCTATTTCATAGATTCCTGGGATTCCTCCCTCCCTGCGGTCAGGGTAGGTTTCCCCGGAAAGCCCTTCGTACCTGTATTTTACAGCCTTGGTCGGAACAATAAAGCGCATTCCAAACACCGGCAGCTCCGGTAATCCTGTCTTTCCATGATAATGCACCGTTACCTTGATCTCTCCGCTAATGCTTACCACATATTCAACCTCCACGATTGTGGCGGGAACTGTGATTGTTTGATAAGTATACTTAATCTTCACCTCTCGCGCTTTCTCCTGTTCACTGTACCGATTGTTAACCGGTGCCAGGGGAAGCTCTATCTCTTTGGTATCGACGAACACTTTTATTCCAATACAATCAATGAACATATCTGCGCTTAGCCACATACCTGATTTTAACGAGAATTTATTCCCTCTGTCATTATCTGTAGTCGCTCTCCAAAAAGTAGGCTTTGGAACCCGATATAGCCATTCTCTTCCATCGATTACCAGAGACTCGGGGCCGCCAAATTGATAGGAAAAGATATAATGAAAGTCTTTTCCATGAATACCAAGGGCACAGTCACCGTAAATAAGCTGTAATACTTCCTCCGGCTGCTTTCCATCATTATTTGTATAATCCATAAAAATATCTCACCTCCTGCATCGCTGGCTTTTGCGTTCTGTCGGCAAAGACAATGCCATTGCCTGAAAATTCATAATCAGAGGGTCTGTCGTCAAAATCTCCTCCATACCGGAGCACCCTTCCTCCTGTAATTTCATCCGTTACGAAAAGTGCCTGGTCAATAAAATCCCAGATAAATCCACCCTGATACATGTCATACCGGTCAAGTAAATCCATGTAGGACTTCATTCCACCCAGGGAATTCCCCATATCATGCATGTATTCGCATAGAATAAAGGGCTTTTTCGGCTCATGCTCCAGATACTCTATAATCTCCTCCGGTGTGGCATACATACGGCTCTCCACATCTGAGATGGTGTCCTCATACTTTCTATTATGAAATACTCCCTCATAGTGTACCAGACGGCTGGTATCCTTTTCTTTGAACAAGCGGTTCATGGCTTCTATGTTATCTCCCGCATAGGATTCATTACCAAGGGACCAAAACAGAATGGAAGTATGGTTTTTAAACACTTCAAAATTAGTTCTTGCACGGTCAACCACCGCTTCTCTCCACTGCACAATACTGCCGGGAACATTCCAGGAGGGTTCTACCTGACCCATCTTCTGCCAGGAGCCATGGGATTCCAGATTGGTCTCTGCCATAACATAGATACCATTTTCATCACAAAGATAATACCAGGGAATCTGGTTCGGATAATGGGAGGTTCGAACTGCATTGATGTTATTCTCCAGAATGGTTCCCATATCAGCTTCCATCTCTTCCCGGCTGATGCATCTCCCACCCTTGGCGCTCCATTCATGGCGGTTTACACCATTCAGAATCAGTCTTTCACCGTTGAATAGAATTATTTTGTCCTTAATCTCAATCCGGCGAAATCCAAGCTTATAAGGTACTACTTCAATTAATCTTCCAGCCTTATCAAATACTTCGATCATCAGTGTATAAAGATAAGGACTCTGATAATGCCAAGGTGTCACCGAGCTGATATCCACCGGCATCAGGTGAACCTGTTCAGCAATTTCTTCAACTTGATCATAGCAGACATTTCCCTGCCCATCCTGAAGCACAACACGAACTTCACCCGGCATTTCTAAATAGGACATCTTTAGTTCCACTTCCAAACTTCCGGAAGCATTATCCTCCTTCAAATACGGCTTTGCCCACAGATCCTCTACATGGATGTCCGGCTTTGCATAGAGTGTAACCTCGCGAAAGATTCCGAAGAACCGGAAGAAATCCTGATCCTCCAGGAAAGCTGCCGTACTTCTCTTATGTACTTCTACAGCCAATACATTAGCCTTTTCACGGATGTAGGGAGTTAAATCAAATTCGGAAGGAGTAAAGCTGTCCTCTGCATAACCAATGAATTTACCATTCAGCCAAACATACATGGCCTGCTCCACACCTGCAAAGCTGATTACCACTCTCTTTCCCAGCAAGCCCGGCTCCAAATCAAAGGTCTTAAGATAGGAGCCTACCGGATTATAATCCGTCTGGCTAAAGGAACCCTCTGCCGGATTTTTACCATCCAGACTATAGGCGGGTCTTCGAAACAAATGCCCTTCCCAAGGATACATGGTATTAATGTAATGGATTTTATCGTAACCGGCTAATTCAATATGCCCCGGTACAGTGATTTCATCAAAGTCATCTGAAGAAAAATTTTCCTGATAAAACTCTGAGGGTCGCTTCTCTGAATTTATGGAATAATGGAATTTCCAGCTGCCATTTAGGGTTTGCAGCAACGAATTTTCTCCCGCCTGAAGCTCCTCCCTGCTATAGTAAAAAGCATGATCACTATGAGCGGGAAGCTGATTTACACGAAACACCTCCGGATTATCTAAATAATGAATCTCAGCTCTCATCCTAATTCTCCTTTCAAGGAGGATTTTCCTCCTACTGCCGACTTCCGTCCGCTTATTCTTTCACCGCACCGGCTGTTACACCTGCCAGAATATATCTTTGGAAAAATACATAAATAACAATTGTGGACATCATCACGAGGATAATACCTGCCGCCAGCTTCTGCCAGGAGCCCTGCTGTGCATTAGCATAATTCATGATGAAGGTCGTTAACGTTCGAAGCTTGTTCTTTGGCATGTACAAGTAGGGAATATACATATCGTTAATAATATTAATTGCCTTGATAATACAAACCGTCGCTGTTGCGGGTGTAAGCAGAGGAAAAATGATTCTTGCAAACAAACCGAAATAAGAACAACCGTCCAGTAACGCAGCTTCATCCAGTGATACGGATATTCCAGACAGAAACTGTCTGTAGATGTAGAGCTGCATTAAATCGGAGGCGATATAAATAACGATTGGTGCTCCTAAGGTATTATACAAGCCTAAGCCCTGAATGATACGGAATCTGGCAATCTCAGTTACAAAGTTAGGAATCAGCATTCCCATAAAAAACAAGGCTACTACCACCTTTTTTCCTTTAAACTGAAAGCGTTCGATGATAAACGCGGTCACTGTGCCAAAAATTACGTTAAAGAAAATTGATATTACCAAAATAATACCAGTATTTTTAAAACCAATCAATAGATACTTATCCGTCAATACCTTTTCGAAATTTTCAAAGGTAATTTTCTTTAGGGATGGCAGTAATAAGGGTGAGGTATTCACCATGTCAGCCCCGGTTTTTAATGCTGCAAACAAGGTAAGTAAAATGGGTGCCAGCACGATGAGTACCATGCCAAGGCATAATATTTGTTTTGCCGTCTGTTCTGTAATTCTCTTAATCATATTACTTCCTCCTATCCCTTAAAATTAGTCCATGGATGATATTATTCTGGATCAGATAAATCACCACAATCATAACCATAATTGCCATCGCCATTGTGGATGCCAGACCAAAGTTGGAGAAGCTAAAGGCCGTCTTAATGGTATAAAGCGTAAAGGTTGAGGATGCATATCCGGGACCTCCGGAGGTCATAACAAATGGAATATCAAATACCTGCAGTGCTCCTCGCACGTTATCAAATAAAATGAAGTCCACCATCAGCATAATTGCCGGAACCTGAACATAACGGAACAAATGCATCGAATTTGCACCATCCACTCTTGCAGCTTCTTCAATATCCTTCGGAATGGACTGCAGAGCCGCCATAAACAGTACTACATGATATCCGCTGAATCTCCAGACAGATACAAAGGACAGTACATAGTTAACGATCTTTGTATCCGATAACCAGTTTGCGCTTAAGAAATCCAGATTTAAAAGTGCCAGAATGGAATCAAAGGCGCCGTTAATCGGTGAAAAGAAGTAAGAAAATGCATAGGATATTGCCACACCATTAATGATATAAGGTAAAAATACCATTGTCTTATAGAATTTTGCAGCTTTCAGCTTGCTGTTCAATACCACTGCAAAGAATAATTCCACCGGAATCATACATAAATGTACCAGAAAATATACCGCATTATTTTGTAAAGATAACCACAAATCCTTATTCTGGAACATGGCTATATAATTATCCAATCCAATAAACCTGCTGTCCGGTGAAAACCCATCCCAGTTAGTAAAGCTCATACGAAACAAATCGATTGCCGGAACAACTACGAATCCGATCAAAAGTGCAATGGGTATGATGAGGGAGATCAGAATGAACCAGGTTCTGCTTCTATTTAATTTTACCATATTATTCTCCATTCCATATATGCTGCCAAGCAGCACACAATACGATGTCTAAAGCTTATTATGAGGGTCACATTTTGCGACCCTCATAATAGAATGAATTGCTTTATAAACTTTCAAACTGCTTTCATCAATTTCATTTTTCAATAACTTTATAACATAATTTTAATTATTGAATCTGCAGCTTTTCTCTTGCTGCCTTCCACTTACCATTTAATTCTGTCAAAGCAGTATCTAAGTTAAAGCCATCGGTCATCATCTGAGCACCAAGCTTTTTGTAATCAAAGGTTGTTTCATTTTGTAATGCAGAGAAATTATCGCCGCCGCCATCATACATAATCAGAACCTTATCAGTAGACAGAGTGTCTGCTTCTGCAAGAATCGGATCCTTCTCCTTAGGGAAATTGGTCATAGAGGAGGCTGAGGATACATAGTTAAGATAATCCGGATACCAAGCGTCGGAATAGAACCACTCAACAAATGCAACAGCTGCTTCCTGATTCTCGGAATGTGTTGTTACACCCATAAAGGAATCGCCCTGTACAATAACATTATAGGGATCTGTTTCTGAATCTCTGGTAGGAAGATAGAAGGTTCCTAACTGAGATACATCTTCAGCACTAGCCTTAATATTTTGTAATCCCCAATCACCAAGTGCAATAATAGCTGCATTCTTTGTTGCAAATAAGGAGGTCGCCTGATCATTTCCAAGTCCTAACGGATCTTTTCCAAGTACACCGGAGGAGAATAAGTTATATACCTTGTTATATGCGCTGGAAATATCAGTTCCTGCTGCAAAGGGTTCATCCTGAGTAGCCATTAAATTCCAGTTTTGACCATTACCGTTTTCTAATGCCGGCATAAATTCCATGTAGGGATAATCTGGCCATTCATCCTTTAAGCCGATCGCAATTGCCATAAAGTCCTTATTACTGCTTCCATAAAAATCTTGTAAAGTTTTAGATACAGTTTCGAATTCTGCCCATGTGGTAGGAACCTCCACACCAGCTTCTTTGAACATATCCTTCCAATAGTAAACATATTCATAACCGGCAGTCATAGGAATACCGAGTACCTTACCATCCATAGCATATCCCTGTGCCAGCTCGTTATTTGCAGAAGCCTCTGTATTAGATAAATCAATTAGGTAATCCTTAAATCTGGATAAGGTAAAAGGCTTGTTAAACATAATATCAGGTAACTGATTTGCAGATGCACGCATCTTCATCGCATTCCAATATTCACTGTCATCCTTAATCTTCTCCACTTCAATATCTACATTAGGATATTGCTCCTGGAACTTTGCTACCATATCATTTTCTTCAATAAAAGTATTTAAGTTATTGTCCCAGATTGTAAAGGTAAGTGATGCGCTTAAGTCTTCCTTAGATGTAGCTCCTGCATCCTCCTCCGATGTTGGAGCCGTTGTAGTTGTACCCGCTGTATCCGGTGTGTCCTTTCCTGAATTGCTGCATCCTATTAAGGTAGATGCAACCATTACAAAAGATAAGATTGTTGCTACTAATTTCTTTTTCATAACTTTTAACCTCCCTTGTTTTTTGTGAGCTTAGCATATCAATTTTCATTCGGAACTTCCATTTCTTATTCTCATTTTTCTTGATGTTTTTTCACATTCAACCTTTTTGATTCCTTGCATTTTGTTAGAATTCTTGATGAAATGTAAGAAAACCCAACTATTTCATAGCTTTTAACATCATTTTTTATACGGCAATCTTTATAAGTTAAGATCAAGATGATGATATCACCTTTAAACTCACTGATCAGAAACAAAACAATGCATGAGCTAATTCAACTGTAAAAGATGAAAAAGTCATATGCATCTTAGAAAACCGAGTGCGGTCAGAAAAAGATGAATATGACTTTTTATTACTTTAAATTTATTTGCAGCTTTTAGTCAAAAATCTTACTCTTGCTTCCGATATTGAGCCGGACTGATTCCATTCAGTTTCTTAAACATTCTGTTAAAATGCTCCACGTTATAATATCCCACCATTTCTGCAATTTCATAAACCTTAAAGCTGGTATTCTTTAATAGCTCCTTTGACTTTTGTATTCTTAGCTCTGTCACGTAAGTGGAAAAAGTCTCCCCGCTTTCCTTTGTGAAGCGGTTCGTAAAATATTTCTCATTCAAACCAACATATTCCGCCACTCTGGTCAAGGATAAATCGGCTTCTTCATAGTGATCAGCAATGTATCGCTTAGCCTTTATGATAACATCTGTCTTAGAAACATTAAGCTTAGAAGCAGTATGATCCATTATCCAAGCAAAATAATTTGTAATCCATAGCTTCATGCTTCTTACATCTTCGATTCGATCTATTTTTTCCACATAATTATATTGTTGTCCAAATAAATCAGACAAACTGATATTATCCTCTTGAAAGCGAATTCCCAAAGCCAAAATGCAAGCATAAACCTGTGTCCGGATATCTTCCAATGAGGCTCCATGAAAGGCATCAAACATCTTGTCCTTTTCCTGGGTCAGATTCTTCTCATCCGCCGTATATAGTGCTGCTGCTATTTTGCCATAGTTCTCGGAAAGCTTAATGAGCCTGTCCAACTTATCCTTGTCCTGTTCCAGATTTACAATGGCATTGCTTCCTTTTAGATGTCTCAGGCACATTTTTTCCCGGATATTCTTAATTTGAGCTTCGAATTCATCAAACCCAATACTTTTAGCTCCAATGCAAATCGTCATCTGAACTCCCATTTCCTGATTTCCCATGCGCCTTAATTCTTCAGCCATTGTAACAATCTTATGGGAATAATCCTTTTCCGTAATGCGATAGAATACGAGAAAGAAGGATGGGTTTTCCATATGCAGGAAACATCTGGAGGCAAATCTGGGATTTCGTTCAAAACCGCTGATTAGTCTTGATGCTCCTTCTGCCTCCTTGCCCTTCTTATTATAATTCTCCACATAGATGCCAAGGATTGAATAGGCTTCTGTAAAGAACTCTTTTGAGCGCTTACTTACCTCTTCCGGTGATAATTCGGTTTTTATCATAGCTGTAAAATAATCTTCCGGTGTTTTTTCCACACTTTTTATCTTTTCTTCATATTCATATACCAGCACTTTTAATCTTCTCACCATGGCATTGAACTGATGTATCATCGTTCTAATTTCAAATTGCCCTTTGGGTGAAATGTGAATCTCCAGATTGCCTTCCTCTACCTGACGTAAGCCTCCGCTGATTTCTTCTATGGGCTTCACAATACTTCTTAATAAATAAGTAGAATAATATCCTGCTAACAATAGGATCAGGACAGCAGCGCTCAGTACTAATAATGCCGTATCCCAGAAATCAGAGGTAAGCTCATAATCCTTGATATAGCTCTCCACGTACCATAGGGCATTATTAAATTTAACGGGGGACTTAATGCATCTATACTGATCCGAGGAAAAGTCACTGTCTGTCTGAGTAGAGAATACCACTGTCCCATCCGCATCCTTAATCTGAATCATCCCTAATTTATTCTTACCTGCCAGATAGGCTTTATTGTAGCTTCGAATTCTTTCTGCCGCATCTGTGGTCTGGTAATACATTACCATTTCAACTCTTTGGGAGCGATCCGTCATCACATCCGGCGCAAGTGCAAATACCAGAATCAAGGAATCCTTCTTACTGCCTGTATATACATCATTGGTCGATGCTGTGTCAAAGTACCCGATACATACGGTATTCTTCTTCTCCAATGCCGCCTGATACCATTTACTTTGCTTTATTTCCTCCTGTGGCCTTGTTATATCGTTCAGCACATAGGTTTTCTTTCCGTTCTTCATATAAAAGCTGACAGAAATAATATCCTTCACCGGCTCCAATACCAGATTCACACTTTGGGAAAGCTTTTTTTCGTACAGATTTCTAGTATTTAAATCGTTTGTATCTGTTTCTGATGCATATTGAAGTATTTCATTATCGTTTGTATAAATCATATGAGAAAGACGCATGGACATGGTATCCTCATCCGATTCCAGATCTGCTATGATAGCTTCTTGCGCCCTTTTTATATTTTCAATCGCTTGTTTTTTAAATTGTTGATTTAATATGACTAGTGCTGCCATCAGAACAACAAAGATAGGTATCACAATAAAAAATACAAAGGACATGTAAAATACAGCCTTTAACGGCAGCCGTTTGCCCTTTTCTTTCAGAAACATAATACTCACCCCCACACTTCTTTTCCATATCAGTCAAAAAACAAGTGAAAGCCAAGGAACGCCACCACTTGTTTTCTGTTACTTATTATATACTACTGATTCACTATCATTCCATACCTATTCTAAAATGTACCTTCAATAAGTCATAAAACACATTCTCATCCTTTACTTCTGTCTCAGTAACCTTTTCTCCTTCTACAACCTTAAAATGCTTCTGAGTCAGCGTAATTCTGCCCTTTTCCGTTGGTAAGGTACAAAACTTTTCTTTTAGAAAGAAGGAATCCGGAAAGGTCGAGGTGAAATGATTAGCAACCACATAATCCACCGGAATACAGCCCTCTGTATGAAAGGCATAAAGATTGATATATTCACCAGCAGCTTTTCTCTGAAGCACATAGCCAAAGGTAGGGCTAGTCGTAATGCGATATGTATTTGCAAATTGCTGCTGTTCTAATCCTTCTTCCACCAGTACCGGAGCAGTAATACCTTCTCCTCCAAAGCCTACATCCACCAGCCATTTCTTATCATTAATTTCCACCAGCATCACATGGTGCAGCTTTGCGAAAAATATCTCTCCCTCTAAGCAGGCTCTAGCCAGTAAATCCGTAACCTTAAAACCTAATTCCTTTAACACAATGGATAACAGACCATTCATCTCAAAGCAGTATCCACCTCTTTCTGACTCTACAATTTTGTGGAATAGGGTTTCCTTGTCGAGTAAAATCGGCTTTTTATTGTAGACATCCAGATTCTCAAAGGGAATCCTTAGTGCATGATTTACATGTATTCCGTATAGAGTTTCATATGCTACCTCCAGATTGCCCTCATATTTGATTCTATCAAGATATTTCTTAATTGATGCATCCATAAAATATAATATCTCCTCCGTAATTTTTTATCTCAGTATGTTAACACCCCATACTAATTTAACATATCCCTGGAAATTATTATATCTTTGATGCTAAATAATATCAATAGCTTCTTATATCAATAGCTTTTTATATCAATAGTTTCTTATATCAATAGTTTCTTATTATCAATAGCTTCTTAAGTCACCCGTAAATTCAGTTAATTTGGAGGCATCGAGACCGCACTGAACGATTCCCGTTTGTCCGATCATGGAAACTCCCGTGTACTTGAATAATTTTTCATCCACATCACGAAAAGCAGCCTTTTGGTTTACAATAAGAGAGGGATTCTTAAGAATTTTTAAAAATTCATAAGTCTGCGTCCCTTCCCGATCACTGAACTGAAACCCAAGGAGACCTGAATTATTTGATTTTGTAACAATGCCATGTTCATCGATAATATGTATTTCAGAAACACCGTATTTCTGAGTCAATTCTGTGAGCTGATGATTCGTAAATTCCTCTTTTTTCTCCCTCTCATGTAAGGCAATTGTTTCAGCTATCTGCGAACATACCTTAATCATCTGTTCGCCAAGGGTTTTATCGAACCGATCCATAATTTTCTCAAGATTATGAGAGATTCCAAGCAGCTCCTGAGTAGTTTGATTTGTCTTATGCATATTCTCAGCCTGATCTTCCATAACAGAGGTGATCTCCTCTACCGAAGCTGTACCTGTTTGGCTTTGACTCGATACCTCCTTCGCATTATCAGAAATAACCTCCGTTTTTTGAGATTGATTTCTTGCAGCCACTGAAATATGCTCCATTGAGCTAAGAGCACTTCCAGTTGTTTCAATGATTTCATTCAGATTAATATTTGCGCCTGAGATTACGAATACACCCTTTTTTACTTCCTTATTGGTATTCTCCATAATGCCGACAGCCCCTTGAACCTCCTTTTGTATTACTACAATCAGTTCATTAATTTTATTAGCTGCTAATTTAGTCTCCTCCGATAGCTTTCGTACTTCTTCCGCTACGACACCGAAGCCCTTGCCTTGTTCCCCTGCTCTGGCAGCCTCAATTGATGCATTCAGGGCTAACAGGTTTGTCTGGTGCGATATCGTGGTAATC
>JAQZBD010000067.1 GCA_029239235.1 Herbinix sp. | reverse complement strand
TTTGTGATATTATAGCATTGTATACTGTTTATCATAAATGAATTTTCTTCCGTGATATTTGACATTTTATCCGATTTTAAATTATGATAGATATATTGTTTAACAGGAGGATACGCTGATGTACAATATCGAGTATTGCGGCTACAACATCCATAACCCTAACGGTGATATCATTTACCGACCAAAGGGCAGTGCCAGCTATTTGTTTCTGCTAATTTTAGCACCGATGAATTTTGAGATAAATGGAGAAGTAATTCTAGCAAAAGCAGGTGCATGTATTTTATATACCCCGGGATTTGCACAAAGGTATCAAGCGGTGGATGAATTTTATAATAGCTATTTACATTTCTTTTCTGAGTTGAAAATAAATGATCAGTTTAGCATACCATTAAATACAATTTTTCACCCAGAGGGAATTGATGATATTAATTGGTATATTAAAAATATACATAAAGAATTTTTGACGAAACAACTGCATTGTGAAAAACAAATTGATGCCTTTTTAAGACAACTTCTAATCCATTTGGATCGAAATTGCCTGAAAAGTGTTCAGGAAACTCCCGTTAACTCTTCACTATTCCCTGAGTTTCAGTCACTGCGTTTGCAGATGCTGTCCTACTGCGAAGAAGATTGGAGCATTGAACGGTTATGCCAATTGGTAAATTTGGAAAAAAGTCAAGTATATGCGTACTATCATAAATTTTTTCATACAACGCCAAAGACGGAATTAATCAATGCCCGGATTGACAAGGCAAAATATCTCCTAATGAATGAAGCACTACAAATCGGACAAATTGCTCAAATGTCCGGCTTCCATGATATTTATCATTTTTCCAGATGTTTTAAGAAAAACTGTGGCTGCTCGCCAAGCAAATTCGGGAAGGAAAGACTGTGATAAAAATGAAGAAAAAGATAAAATAGATGAAATGGAGCATTTTCTGCCGCTTATAGTACTTTTTCATTGAGATAATAATTAAGAGTTGATATAATGGGAAAAAGTAGATTTAGACTATATTTTCCTGCAGATCCTTAATATCAAGAAAATATAGATAATGAAAATATAGATAATGAAAGTATAGATAATGAAAGTATAGACAATTGATAGATAATGAATAGATATCGAAAATATCGATAATTAAATTATGATAGGGTGAAATGATATGAAAGTTCTAATTACAGCGGGAGGAACAACGGAACCGATTGATAGTGTCAGGAGTATTACAAATACCTCTACTGGTAAACTGGGCAGTTTGATTGCAGAAGCATTTTCGAGCAGTAATGAAATAACAAAGATATATTATGTATGCGGAAAAAATTCAATTGTACCACAATCGGATAAAACGGAAGTTGTATTCATTGATACGGTAGCAAGTCTTGAAGTTGCTGTAAAAAATATATTTGAAATTGACTCTATCGATATGATTATTCACAGTATGGCTGTCAGTGATTATCGTGTGAAAGCAGTAACCTCTGGGGCGATGCTGTCAAAAACCCTGAATACCAAATTAGAGATGTTAAGGGAAGACCAGCAGCTAATTCGGGAGGAGTTCACGGTCTCTTTATTTCAAGACTCTGATTCCATCCTTAACAGCGATGGTAAAATCCGTTCTAATATTAATAATTTAATTTTATGCATGGAACAAACTCCAAAGGTGATATCATCCTTTCAAAAAATTGCGCCACAGGCTATGCTTGTGGGATTTAAGTTATTAGATCATGTAGGCGTGGATGAACTGATAGACACAGCGTTCCATGTGTTACAGGATAACAGCTGCAGCTTTGTTCTCGCGAATGATTTGCGGGACATTACAAAGGAACAGCATATCGGTTATCTGATTCATAAAAATAAAGAATACTCAAAATGGACAACGAAAGAAGAAATTGCACAAGCTATAGTCAAAGCCACATTGAAGGAAAGGGGTGAGGGCGTATGAAAGAAATCATTTTAGGAATAACAGGAAGCATAGCTGCTTACAAAGCAGCGGATATCGCGAACCAGCTGACAAAAAGCAATATTCTGGTGCATACAATCATGACGGACTCGGCAACTAAGTTTATTACTCCTCTGACCCTGCAAACATTAACAAAGAATAAAGTATATACTGATATGTTTGAAGAAATTTATTATCCGGATGTTCGTCACATATCCTTAGCACAAAAAACGGATTGCTGCGTTATCGCACCTGCAACCGCTAATATGATCGGAAAGCTTGCTTCCGGAATTGCTGATGATATGCTGTCAACAGTAGTAATGGCTATAAAGAATAAGCCTATCATTATTTGCCCCGCGATGAATACAGCTATGTATGAAAATCCTATCACTCAGGATAATATAAGAAAATTAATGACCTACGGCTATGAATTCGTGGAACCTAAGGAGTCGTTATTAGCTTGCGGAGATACTGGAAAAGGTGCGCTGGCTGATATCGATATCATAATAAAAGCAGTAAAAGATACAATTGGAGAAGCATAACATGGTAAAAATAGATATCAAAGAGATAGAAGGCTTTAAAATCGGACAAGCGCAAGACATACAAGGGGCTACAGGCTGTACCGTCATCATCAGTGAAAATGGAGCTGTTTGCGGGGTGGATGTTCGCGGCGGATCACCGGGAACACGGGATACCGATTCTTTGAATCCCATTAATAATCGAGAAAAGGTGCATGCCGTTGTCCTGGCAGGGGGAAGTACCTTTGGACTTGATGCAGCAGGCGGAGTAATGAAATTCCTGGAGGAGAAGAAAATAGGACGTGATGTTGGGGTAACAGTTGTTCCTAATGTTTGCAGTGCTATCCTATTTGATCTAAAATGCGGTGATTCTAAAGTAAGACCGGACGGTGCTATGGGGAATCAGGCTTGTGAGGATGCATTTAACAGTACTATTTGGAATAGTGGGAATTACGGTGCCGGAGCGGGAGCAACCATCGGTACAACCTGTGGCACCCAACGTGCCATGAAAGGTGGTATCGGAAGCTGGGCTTTTCAGTACAACGGGCTTATGGTAGGTGCAGTTATAGCGGTGAACTGTGTGGGTGATGTCTATGATTTAGAGAAGGGCAATATCCTCGCAGGTATGCGAACAGAAGACGGAACAGGTTTTTATAGCAGCGAAAAAGCAATTCTGGAAAGGTTTCAGGTTCGAGAAGATTTATTTAGCGGAAACACAGTCATAGGTACGGTAATAACAAATGCCAAATTAAATAAATCACAGGCTACAAAATTAGCAGCGGTAGCTCAAAATGGTATTGCACGATGTGTGAAGCCTGCACACACCATTTTTGATGGTGATACGATATTCACCATGTGCTCAGGGGAGATAAATGCTTCCTTGGATGCGGTTGGAATTCTTGCTTGTAAGGCGGTGGAATGCGCTATTATGGATGCAGTTAAAAGTGCCGAATCCTTCGGCGGCTATGTCGCAGCTAAGGATTTTTCGGGAGCGGTATTATCAAATGATTAAAGAGTTTTTCTATGTGCAATAGAATGAGTTGGTTTAAAACACGAAAGGATAGGTAGATAATTATGGGATTGAATGATACGCCTTCAGCAGATAGAATTCATATTGGATTCTTTGGTAAGAGAAATGCCGGCAAGTCCAGTATTGTAAATGCAGTTACCGGGCAGGAGCTGGCTGTAGTTTCTGACGTAAAAGGTACCACAACAGACCCGGTTTACAAAGCAATGGAGCTGCTTCCCATCGGACCGGTTATGATAATTGATACACCCGGGATTGATGATGTGGGAATGCTGGGGGAATTAAGAATTCGTAAAACAAAACAGGTGCTCAATAAGACTGATGTTGCAATTCTGATCGTGGATGCTTCCTGTGGAAAATCATCGGAGGATGAAGAATTGATACGGGTCTTCCAAGAGAAAAATATGAACTATATGGTAGTTTACAATAAACTAGACCTGTTGGAAGTCTGTCCCTCTGCACAGGAGCATGAGATATACGTCAGTGCGAAGGATAAGAAGAATATAGAAGCCTTGAAGGAGAAAATAGCTTCTCTTGCCCCTGTGGAGAACCAAAAGTTAAAAATTGTAGCTGATTTAATCAATCCCTCGGATTTTGTTGTACTTGTTACACCCATTGATAAAGCAGCGCCAAAGGGAAGACTCATTCTTCCTCAGCAGCAGACCATCCGTGATATTCTGGAAGCAGATGCAACTGCTATTGTAGTGAAAGAATATGAGCTGCGAGAAACCCTGTCTAATCTCGGAAAGAAACCGAAGCTGGTAATCACAGACAGTCAGGTATTTGCAAAGGTTTCCGCTGACACTCCAAAGGACATTATGTTAACCTCATTTTCAATTCTTTTTGCAAGATATAAGGGATTGCTTGAAGAGGCGGTGAAGGGAGCGGTGGCTATAGAAGACCTAGAGGATGGGGATACTGTATTAATCTCGGAGGGCTGTACACATCACCGTCAATGTGACGACATCGGACAGGTAAAGCTGCCAAGGTGGATTAAGAACTATACCGGTAAGCAAGTGAATTTTGAATTTACTTCCGGCGGTGAATTCTATGAGGATCTAACAAAATATAAATTAATTGTACACTGCGGCGGTTGTATGCTGCCGGAGAGGGAAGTTAAATTCCGCATGAAATGTGCCGAGGATCAGGTGGTGCCGATTACAAATTACGGAATTTTAATTGCTTATATGCAGGGCATTCTTAAGAGAAGCTTGGAACCCTTCCCACATATTTTAGCAGAGATAGAGGAGTAAAGGGATGCGCAGGGAGAAAGATAAGCTTGGTGAACTAGAGTTGACGGATGAAGTTGCTTACGGTCTTCAGACGGCTCGTGCAAAAGAAAATTTTGCGCTAGGATTTCGAAGAACGAATATGAAGTTGATTTATTCCATAGTAAAAATTAAAAAAGCTGCGGCTCTATCCTATATCAAGCTGGGAATCGGTAAAAAAGAAGTATATCAGTCTATTGTGGAAGCCTGTAATCTGGTGCTCGCTGGAAAAGCGGACGAGCAGTTTGTAGTGGATGCCCTACAAGGCGGGGCGGGAACCTCCACCAATATGAACGTCAATGAAGTAATTGCAAATCTTGCCTTAAAGCTTCTAGGGAAAGAGTATGGTGAATATTCCAGCATCCACCCTTTGGATGATGTTAACCGTGGACAATCTACCAATGATGTATATCCCACGGCACTGAGAATAGCCGCAATTGAATTACTGCGTGAACTCAGTGAGGACTGTGCAAAGCTTCAACAGGCACTCCAAATAAAGGAAAACGAGTTTGATGATATAAAGAAGTTGGGGCGTACCGAATTAATGGACGCAATCCCAATTACCCTGGGTTCGGAATTTGGTGCATATGCCCAGGCAATCGCAAGAGATCGCTGGAGACTGTATAAGGTAGAGGAACGTTTGAGACAGGTTAATATCGGAGGAACCGCAGTCGGTACTTCTAATAATGCAGAACGAAAATATCGATTTGCAATGATAGAAGAGCTAAGAAGTATGACGGATATTGGCCTGGCGGCGGCAGAGTATCCGATGGATATCACCCAGAATAATGATGTGTTTGTGGAGGTATCCGGATTACTGAAAGCTCTAGCAGTCAATTTAATTAAGATATCCAATGATCTTCGTCTGATGAACAGCGGTCCTTTCGGAGGCCTGGGAGAGATTAGGTTAGCTCCAATGCAGATGGGCAGTACCATTATGCCGGGAAAGATCAATCCAGTGATACCGGAGATGGTAATGCAGACAGGAATGAAGGTGATTGCAAACGATGCAGCAATTTCCGCCGCCGCAGCACATGGGGAATTTGAGCTGAATGCATTTTTGCCCTTAATTGCTGATTCTTTACTCGAGAGTTTGTCACTGCTTCAGAAGGCTGTAACTATTTTTCGAACAAAGTGCATTGATTTAATCGAGCCAGATAGAGAAAGATGCGAAGAGCTGCTGAGCCGCTCCTATGCATTTGCAACAGGTTTTACTGCAAGATTGGGATATGATGTCGTAAGCCAGGTTATTGCTGAGCATAGGGGAAATGTAGATTTAATGAAAGAAACCTTGAGTCAGCTCGTAAAGGATTTGGAATAGACAAATTAAATTATAATCTAATTATAATGTTGTTAGCGAGATAATTGGATATAATGATACTAGATTTACGGTTCTAAATTATGGCCGATGACTCAAATTTTACAAGCAAGTACATAGAAAATAGTACTTGAATTAAGGAGGATTTATAGTAATGAAAGCTATAAAAATATTCGTTACACTTGTTGTGCTGGCAATCATTGGATTTGTGTATTATTATCTTACGCTGCCGGCAATCAATATTCACTCACCGGGCTTCTGGTGGTTTATTCTTGTTGCACTTCTTGTTGCAACCATTATTATTGGGTTAGTATCCTTTATTGATAAAGAGGGTAAGGTGAAGAAGACTGGGCGTCGTGTTTTATTTACTTTCGTCTTAGGTGTAACCGGAATCATGTTTATTATTTTTATAGGAGGAGGAATTCTTTCATCCCCTGTAGTAAATGCAAAGAAGTATCAGCAGCTTTTAACAATAACAAATCGCGATTATACCCAGGACATCAAAGAAATCTCTTATAAGGATATTCCGATTTTGGATAAAGACTCGGCAATTCTGCTGGGATCAAGAAAAATGGGAAGTATTGCAGAGTATGTATCTCAGTTTGAAGTTGCTTCAAACTACACACAGATTAATTATATGGGAACCCCGGTCAGAGTATCTCCATTGAAATACGGTAGTTTCTTTAAATGGCTCACGAATCGTTCAGAAGGTATTCCGGCATATATCAGAATTGATATGACAACACAGAATGTAGAATTGGTGAATTTGGAAAAGGGTATAAAATACTCTGAATCAGAGCGTTTTGGTAGAAATATATATCGTTATTTACGTTTTAACTATCCAACCTATGTTTTTGATACCATTAATTTTGAAATAGGTGATGATGGAACTCCCTACTGGATTTGTCCTGTTAAAAAGTACTCCATTGGCTTGTTTGGTGGGCAGACGATCGGAAGAGCTGTTGTTGTAAATGCTATTACCGGAGAATTAACAGACTATGCAATTGAGGATGTTCCTACCTGGATTGATAAGGTATTTTCAGCGGAGCTGCTCATTGATTTATATGACTATAGCGGAACCTTAATTCACGGTTATTGGAATTCTGTCTTTGGTCAAAAGGATGCTTTACAGACCACGGATGGATATAACTACATTGCGATGGAGGATGATGTATGGGTGTACACAGGTGTAACCTCAGTCGGTGCAGATGAATCCAATGTGGGCTTTG
Organism: Herbinix sp.; assembly: GCA_029239235.1. Taxonomy (GTDB): domain Bacteria; phylum Bacillota; class Clostridia; order Lachnospirales; family Lachnospiraceae; genus Mobilitalea. The sequence goes on along the minus strand of JAQZBD010000067.1, from coordinate 9,702 downwards.
TACTAATGAATCAACGAACCTCAGAAACCAGATTATATTCCATCTCGGGAGCAGAAGAATACTCAGCGATGGCGTCAGCAGAGGGGCAGGTGCAGCATCTTGGCTATCAAGCAACCTTCCCGTTATTACTAAACATTGGAGGAGAACCAACTTATTTCATCGCTTTAAAGGATGCTGCTGGCTTAGTAAAGATGTATGCTATGGTTAATATTGAGAAATATCAGATTGTTGCCATCGGGGATACGGTGAATGCTTGCGAGAAAACCTACCTGGAATTGATGAAATCGAATGGAATCAGTGTCGCTGATACCTCAAGTCTTCCAAAGGTTACTGGCTCTATAACAAAGATTGTGGACAGTGTCGTTGATGGCAATACACATTATTACATCCTGTTAAACAACAGCAGTGAGATTTTTGATGTGTTTGTGAATGATTTCATAGAAATTATTAAATATAATGTTGGTGATAAGATAACATTATCTTATTCCGCAGGTACTGATTCTAATACTGTATTGGGGATAGAGTAGAAGTCTTAAAAATTTGATTAAGAACAGTATAATGAATGTTATTATGATTAGTACAATTACTGATAGTATTGATAATAAGTGGCATGAAGAATAAGTGGCATGAAGAATAAGTGGCATGAAGAATAAGTGGAATGAAGAAATAAGTAGTATGAAGAAATAAGTAGTATGAAGAAATAAGTAGTATGAAGAAATAAGTAGTATGAAGAAATAAGTAGTATAAAGAAATAAGTAGTATAAAGAAATAAGTAGCATGAAGATATGAATAGCATGAAGAAATAAATAGCATGACGAATAAATAGTATATGGGCTGTGTCAAAATAAAAGCTGAGAAATTAAGTTACTTTATTTTGGTGCAGCCCTTTTTTGTATCACTCATGTATATAAAAGTCAGGCTAATAGCTTGGATATGATTGACAATTCCTATCAATAAGGCGGATAATAAAATTATATGAATAAGGTCTTATCTAAGAGATTTATTGGAGTGAAAGACGATAAGTAGAAAAAGGCTATTAAAAAAGACCATTAGAAAAGACCATTAGAAAAAGATGGCCATTAGTTGCAATCAGAAAATGTACGATTAAAATAAAAAAATGGGAGGTATTATGGTGCAGCGCGAAATTAAAACGGCAGAGTCTTTATTGAAAGCGGATGGCAACCTGAGAGAGGCTGGTTATGCGAAAAAACTGCTCCCGGTATATCGTCGTTCGGATATCAAGGCAAATAAACTGAGAATTAAAGAATGGGATTATTACTTGATTAATAATGAGCATTATGCGGTGGCATTAACGATAGCAGATAATTCCTATATGGGTCTGGATTCTATCTCCTTTTTATGGCTTGATGAAGGAAAGGAAAAAACCGTGAGTCGTATGCAGCTAATGACAAATGGAAGAAAGAAGCTGCTGGCATCATCAGATATGGGTGAGGTCATATCTCAGGGTAAGGATTATGAGATATCCTTTCGCCGTGATGGGGAAAGACGTATTCTCGAGTTTCACATTGAGCATTTTGCAGATAAACTTCCAATCCACGGAAGGCTGATTCTTACGCATGAGCCTGAGGAATCCATAGTAATAGCAACACCTTTTGAGAAAAAGGCACATTTTTATTACAATCAAAAGATCAACTGTATGAGGGCAGAGGGAAAGGTGAAGGTTCAGGGAAAGGACTATGAATTTTTCCAGACCGAGTCTTTTGCAGTGCTGGATTGGGGGAGAGGAGTCTGGACTTATAAAAATACCTGGTACTGGGGAAGTGCCTCCGGTCAGGTAAACGGCAAGCCCTTTGGCTTTAATCTGGGCTACGGCTTCGGTGATACTTCGGCAGCCACAGAGAATATGCTCTTCTATGAGGGGAAGGCACATAAATTACATAATATCAGTTTTAATATACCTTTAAGGGGTAATGGAAAAGAGGATTTTCTAAAGAATTGGACGATTACCAGTGATGACGGGAGATTTGAGATGGATTTTGTTCCGCTTCTAGACCGATCGTCCCGAACCAGCCTTTTAGTACTTGAGTCAGATCAGCATCAGGTGTTTGGACGTTTTACTGGAAAGGCGATATTGGACGATGGAACTATAATTACGATAGAGAACTTTACCGGATTTGCTGAAAAAGTGATGAACAAGTGGTAAACCAAGACAGATATATGATATACCATTTGAAAGCCTAAATTAATTTGAAAATAGACAAAATCTAACGATTATAAGATGAACCCCTTTCATTAGACGTTTCTGTCTAACAAAAGGGGTTCGCTCTCATAGCCGGTTGTCATGATTGTTTACTTATATATATTTTTTTACGAAGCTTCCTTTAGATCTCTACTTCTACCTGATATGTCTTTTTGCCTTCTAAAAGAGGAATTAAAGTTCCATCAAGGGCAGTTCCATCTACGGATATACGAACATTGCCGGTTTTCTTATTTACTATGTGAATCAAGAATTCAGCACCACGGAACCAACGTGTAATAGTTAATTCCGGCAGCTCATCCGGTAGACAAGGCTCAACGACAAGACCGTCATAATCTGCTCTGATTCCTAGGATGTACTGGCTGATATTCACAAAGGACCAGGAGGCAGTACCGGTGAGCCAGCTGTTCTTAGCTTCTCCGAAATGAACGGCTTCCCTTCCGGCTATCATCTGGCTGTATACATAGGGTTCTGTCCTATGGATTTCACTAATATCCTCGATGAATGCAGGGGCAATGCTCTTATAATTCTTAAAAGCCCGGTTACCATCCCCAATTACCGTATTTGCGATACTTACCCAAGGATTGTTATGGCAGAAGATAGCGCCGTTCTCCTTGTAACCCTGAGGATAACTGGAGATCTCACCTAAATTAAGGTGATAGTCTGAGTAGCAGGGATTGAGAAGCTGAATGCCGTATTTTGATGTAAGCAGCTCGTCAACACTGTCCAGGGCAGCTTTCGCTTTCTGGTCATCCTTACCGATACCTGCCATAACACAGAAGCCCTGAGGTTCTATATAGATTTTACCTTCTTCGCATTCCTGACTTCCAACTGGTTTTCCAAAAGCGTCATAGGCTCTGCGGAACCACTTTCCGTCCCAGCCATCCTTTTCGATTGCAGCAGTCATGGCTTGAACCTCTGCAGCTATCTCTGCTGACTCTTCAGATAGTCCGATACGGTTACAAAGCTCAGCATATTCCGCAGCATATTTCACAAACATAGCCGCAATAAATACGCTTTCAGCTACTCCGCTTTCAAAGTTCGCACTGGTCTGGAAGCTTTCGCCCGGCTCTTCTGAGAAGCAGTTTAGATTAAGACAATCGTTCCAGTCGGCGCGGCCGATTAATGGCAGGCTGTGAGGACCTTTGTTGTTTACGATATAACGGACACTTCTTCTTAAATGCTCCATCAAAGGCTTTTCGGTTCCCTCTACATTATTAAAGGGAACAGGTGCCTCCAGAATAGAATCATCACCGGTTTCACGAATATAAGCAGTTGTACATGCTACCAACCATAATGGATCATCATTAAAACCACTTCCGATATCACCATTACCACGCTTAGTCAGCGGTTGATACTGATGATAGGTACTACCATCTTCGAATTGAATCGAAGCGATATCGATAATCCTTTCCCTGGCATGCTCCGGTATGATATGTACGAAACCAAGCAGATCCTGACAGCTGTCCCTGAATCCCATTCCACGCCCCGTACCGCTCTCGTAGTAGCTGGCGCTTCGGCTCATGTGGAAGGTAATCATGCATTGGTACTGGTTCCAGATGTTTACCATACGGTCTAGCTCAGAAATAGAGGAGCTTACCTGATACTTATTTAAGTGGTGCTCCCAATACTGTCCTAATTTAATGAAAGCATCCTTAACGGATTGGGTGCTGGAATAACGTTGAATCATCGTTCTGGCTTTTTCTTTATTAATGATACTTGGAGCTTCCCATTTCTCCTCTTTTTCATTCTCAATATAGCCAAGAACAAAGATTAATTCCTTTGCTTCACCCGGCTCCAAGGTTATGGAATGCTGATGTGCTGCTATTGGATACCAACCGCTGGCAATGCTTTTGCTGCATGCTCCCTTTTCTACGGCGATTGGAGCTGACCAATCCCTGTCAGCTCCAAGAAAAGTGTCGCGGTCGGTATCAAAACTATGGGAGGGCTCATTTACTGAGTAAAAAGCATAATGGTTACGTCTCTCTCTATATTCTGTTTTATGATAAATGACGCCGGCTTCTGTCTCTACTTCTCCAATGCTCAGATTACGCTGGAAGTTCGTAGTATCATCTACCGCATTCCAAAGGCACCATTCCACAGCTGAGAAAAATTCAAAGCTTTTTGGAGAGGTGCTTTCGTTTTTCAAAGATACGTAATGAATTTCGCAATTATCATTTAATGGAACAAAGAAGGTAATTGCTGCTGACAGTTGATTACGGCTGCCTGAAATTCTTGTATAGCCGAGGCCATGGCGGCACTCATAATCACTAATTTCAGCTTTGACCGGTTTGTAGCAGGGGCTCCAGATGTCGTCTCCTTCTTTTATATAGAAAAAGCGGCTGCCAATATCATTTGGAACATTATGATATCGATATCTGGTGAGTCGCCTTAGCTTTGCATCGCGGTAAAAGGAGTAGCCTCCGCCGGTATTGGATATTAAACTGAAGAATTGGTTGCTTCCCAGATAATTAATCCAGGGTAATGGGGTAGAAGGGGTTTGAATTACATATTCCTTTCTTACATCATCAAAAAAACCGTATTTCATAGATAACTTCCTTTCTTCTATAATACGTGAAATTAATAATTTTTACGTAAACGATTAAGATATCAATATCATACAATTAAAAGATAAAAAAATCAACAACTTAAATACAAAATAGCTAATTAAGTAATAATTCATAAAGACAAATGCACAAAGTTGGGTAGTTATGACAAAAATAATTATGCGTATTGCATTTCATTGGGAATAGTAGTAAGATTAGTACGTAATCGATTAAGTGATTGATTTACGACAGTCAAGCACTGGTTGATTCCAACTTATTTGACATCCCACTGTGTACAAGAGAGAGAGGTAGTTAAATTGGTTTCTTTAAAAGATATTGCAGAAAGATGTAATGTTTCTGTTGCCACAGTTAGTAAGGCAATGAATGACCAAAGTGATATAGGAAAAGACACAAAGGAAAAGATTAAAAGGATTGCAGAGGAGTTAGGGTATCTTCCGAACTCTGCTGCAAGAATGCTAAAGACAAAGCACAGTAATAACATTGGAGTCCTGTTTAAAGATAAAACAAACAGCGGTCTCGCACATGAATACTTTTCTTCCGTATTAGAGAATTTGAAATCAGAAGCGGAGTTAAGAGGATATGATATTACTTTCATATCTCAGAATATAGGAAACCAGAAGATGTCATATCTGGAGCATTGTAAATATCGTAACTATGACGGAGTAGTAATTGCCAGTGTTGATTATTATGATCCGATGGTATTGGAATTAATAACGAGTACACTTCCGGTGGTTACAATTGACCATGTATTTAATGGTAAGACAGCGATTCTTTCCGATAACGTTGGTTCCGTGGAAAGTTTGGTTAACTACATATATCAAAGTGGTCATAGAAGAATTGCTTTTATCCATGGTGAGGATACCTCGGTAACTCAGAAGCGACTTGCCAGCTTTTATAAAACCTGTATGAGCCTTGGAATTGAGGTGCCGGAGGAATATGTGTTATCTGCTCTGTATCATGATGCAAAATCTACGGCAAAGGCTACAAGGCAATTATTAGAGCTACCCGAGCCGCCAACCTGTATTATGTTTCCAGATGATTTTTCTTCCATTGGAGGAATGAATGTAATTGAAGAAAAAGGCTTAAAAATTCCTGAAGATATTAGTGTAGCAGGCTTCGATGGAATTCTTCTGTCACAGGTGCTTCGTCCAAAGCTGACCACAGCAAAGCAGGACTCAGCATTGATTGGCCATGAAGCGGCCAGAAACTTAATTGACTGGATTGAAAATCCAAAGACATATCTTGCATCCCAGGTGTTAATACCGGGAAAGCTGCTGGCAGGACAGACCGTAAAGCAGCTGAATGCAAACTCATTATGATGTAGTGCTGGGACGCCGGCATAACATAAAGTTACTTATTCATTAATCAACCAATATTAATAATTTAGGAGGAGAAGAGTAAATGCAAAAAAAACTATTAGTATTAATGTTAATCGGAGCCATGCTGGTATCTTCACTCACGGGCTGTAGCTCCAAAGATTCAAAAGGTACCACTGAAACCGATGTATCCGTTACAGAACCTGCAAAGTCAGAGGACACTGCAGCAACGGAAGCACCTGCAACTGATTCTGAAGTTACCCAGGGAAAGGTATTTAATATCTACTGCTGGAATGAAGAATTTAAGAGCCGTTACACCGATTATTTTGAAAAAGCCGGCAAATTACCGGAAGGCATTACAGTAAACTTTATTGTTACACCAAGCGAAAATAACGCATATCAGAATGCTTTGGATCAGGCGTTATTGAATCAGGAAAGTGCAGCTACCGATGATAAGGTTGATATGTTCTTAATCGAAGCTGACTATGCATTAAAATATGTTGATTCCGATTTTGCATTGGATGTAAAGGGTGATGTAGGCTTAACAGATGCAGACCTTGCAGATCAATATCAGTATACTAAGGATATCGTAACCGATTCTAATGGTATTCAAAAGGGAACTACCTGGCAGGCAACACCTGGACTCTTCGTTTACAGACGTTCTATCGCTAAGGATGTTCTAGGAACCGATGATCCGGATCAGGTACAGGCAGCTTTAAGTGACTGGACAAAATTTGACGCAGTTGCAACACAGGCATCCGCAAAGGGTTATAAGATGTTATCAGGCTATGATGATGCATATCGTACATTCTCTAATAACGTATCTGCACCATGGGTTGATGGAACCAAAATTGTAATTGATGATAATTTTATGAGATGGATTGATCAAACCAAATTGTACACCGATAAAGGTTACAATAATAAAACGATTCTTTGGGCACCGGAATGGTCAGCAGATCAGGGTCCTAGCGGTAAAGTGTTTGGCTTCTTCTACTCAACCTGGGGTATTAACTTTACACTTCTTGGAAACTCTTTAGCAACTCCTGAAGCTGAAGGTGGTAAAGCAGAAGTTGGCAATGGTATCTTCGGTGATTATGCAGTTTGCCAGGGACCTGAGAGCTATTACTGGGGCGGAACTTGGATCTGTGCAGCAGCAGGAACCGATAATCTTCCTTTAATCAAAGATATTATGCAAACCTTGACCTGTGATCCTGCAACCATGAAGCAGATTACAGAGGATACACAGGATTATACAAACAATCAGACTGCAATGGGTGAACTTGCGAACAGTGATTTCCAGTCAGCATTCCTTGGCGGACAAAATCATATCAAATTATTTGCTGAGGCAGCACCTAAGATTGATATGAGCAATATCTCACCTTATGACCAGGGGTTAAACGAATCACTTCAGTCTGCTATGCATGATTACTTTGACGGAACCGTAACAAAAGAAGCTGCACTGGAGAATTTCTATAAGTCAGCTATCGAAAAATATCCTGAGTTAACGAAATAGTAAAAATAAAATATAAAAGCAGGATGGGTAAAACCCCATCCTGCCCCCGAGAGGGGAATAGAAAGTGGATTCTGAAAAAGAGGAATCCTTGTTTGTGCCTACGCCGTTCCGGCACAGACGTTTGATGTGATGTGCAAGGGACGCGCAGGATTGGAGGTAGAACATGAAAAAAGAAAGGAATAAAGAGGTGAAGGTAAAAGGAGTCAGCTATGCAAAATGGGGCTATTTATTTTTAATCCCTTTCTTTACAGTATACATAATATTTTCATTAATTCCTTTAATATCAACCTTCTATAATAGCTTTTTTGAAAATTACAGGTCAGGCCTGAAGCAGATCGGACCTAATTTTATTGGACTAGAAAATTACAAATCAATACTGAATGCAGATTTGTTACAATATATCAGTAATACATTTATTATGTGGTTGATGGGCTTTATCCCACAAATTGTAATTGCACTACTGCTGGCAGTCTGGTTTTCTGATTTAAGATTAAGGCTGAGAGCCACCGGTCTTTTTAAAACTATCATTTATATGCCGAATCTAATCATGGCGGCGGCTTTTTCCATGTTGTTTTTCTCGCTGTTCTCTGACAGTGGACCGATCAATAATATTTTGATGAATATGGGGATTTTGAAAGAGCCATTCCGGTTTTTTACCTCTGTATGGGCTACCAGGGGATTGATTGCAGGTATGAACTATTTGATGTGGTTTGGTAATACGACAATAGTACTTATGGCTGCTATTTTAGGAATCGACGGATGTTTATTGGAGGCGGCAGCAATTGACGGTGCTTCACCCTGGAAGGTATTCACTAAAGTAACGATACCCTCCATACGTCCGATTTTAATCTTTGTGGTTATTACTTCTATGCTAGGCGGTATCCAAATGTTTGATATTCCTCAGATATTAACAAATGGTGATGGAACTCCGAACAGACAGTCTATGACCTTAATTATGTTCCTGAATAATCATCTATTTAGCAAGAATTATGGTATGGCTGGTGCATTATCCGTTATTTTATTTATCATATCCTCTATATTAAGTGTACTGGTATTCTCTTCAATGACCAGAGACATGTCCAAAAAGAAAGGAGGAAGATAGTATGAAACAGGGTGACAGCTCCTCTAAAGTAGGTTTAAATCTTAGGCGTTCCATAAGCTATATTGTATTGGTTATCCTCGTATTTTTATGCCTGTTTCCGTTTTTTATATTGCTAGTGAATGCAACAAGATCACATCCGGATATACAAAAGGGCTTTTCCTTTATTCCTGGAGGCTCGTTCCTAGTAAATCTGAAGAACGTGATGAACAACGAAAATCTTCCGGTAGTAAATGGTATCTTTAATAGCTTTTTTATCGCTGGTCTGAGTGGCATACTGGCAACTTATTTTTCCGGTCTGACAGCTTATGCGCTCCATGCTTATGAATTCCGGTTCAGAAGAACCCTTTATTTGTTTATCATGCTCATCATGATGGTTCCGGTTCAGGTTTCTACCCTTGGTTTTGTGGATTTGATGGGAAAGATGAAGCTTATGGATAATTTTATCCCGTTAATTATCCCTTCCATTGCATCTCCGGTCGTATTCTTCTTTATGAAACAATATCTGGAGAGTACATTGCCGTTAGATATTGTTGAGGCGGCACGTATTGACGGATCAGCAGAATTCAGCACCTTTAATAGAATTGTAATTCCAATTATGAAGCCTGCAATTGCAGTGCAAGCCATTTTTACCTTTGTAGGATCCTGGAATAATTACTTTGTACCATCTTTAATTATTAAGTCCGCTGATAAGAAAACACTTCCGATTCTGATTGCTCAGCTTCGTAGTGCGGATTTCCTTAAGTTTGATATGGGGCAGGTGTATATGCTGGTGGCGCTTGCTATCTTCCCTGTGGTTATTGTTTATATTTGTTTGTCTAAATTCATTATTCGCGGTGTTACTGCTGGAAGCGTTAAGGGGTAAAGTAGTTTCTATACAAGAAGCAAAAGTCCAGAGGGATGAAAATCTTTCTGGACTTTTGCTTTTTCTTTTTCCATCTTCTGTTGTATTCATTTTTACCATTTGCTATAATTGAGCTTGTAAAGGA
>JAQZBD010000309.1 GCA_029239235.1 Herbinix sp. | reverse complement strand
CGAAAGACAACAAAGGAGGAACTTGGTTTAATGATGACAGGTTCGGGAAAGGGGAAGCATAAACATGAGTAAGGAGTTTGTGGCAACAAATAAGGAGCCGCTGATCCGCATATCAAAGCGTGATACCATACGAAAAAGTAAAGCATGGAGAATCCGACTCATTGCTGTTGTATTATCACTGATTGTATGTGCTCTGGTTATAGTGGCAATCACTCATCAAAACCCTGTAAAGGTATATTTGGGCATTATCGATGGAGCGGTAGGATCAAAACGACGTATCTGGGTAACGATTCGTGATGCGTTAACGCTGCTGATCATCGCAGTTGGTCTGACTCCGGCCTTTAAGATGAAGTTCTGGAATATCGGTGCAGAAGGTCAAATATTAATGGGGGGTATTGCAACGGCGGCAGCTATGATATACTTAGGTGATACCATGCCAAACTGGCTGCTGATTATCGTAATTATTGCGGTAAGTGGTCTTGCAGGTTTAATCTGGGGACTTCTACCTGCCATCTTTAAGGCATATTATAATACGAACGAAACTTTGTTTACCCTGATGCTTAACTATGTAGCAATACAGCTCGTTAACTTCTGCATTGTTTTTTGGGAAAATCCATCCGGTTCCAATACGGTAGGTATCATTAATCCGGCAACGAAGGCCGGTTGGTTTCCACAGGTCTTCGGAACCAATTATGGTTTAAATATTATTATTGTCTTATTAATGACCTTTGGTATGTACATTTATATGAAATACAGCAAGCAGGGGTATGAAATTGCAGTTGTTGGAGAAAGTCAATTTACTGCACGTTACGCCGGAATTAATGTAAATAAAGTAATTCTTAGAACCATGATGATTTCCGGTGCAATCTGTGGTATTGCCGGTACTATCATTGTCAGCGGTGCCAGCCACACGATTTCCACCAGTACCGCCGGAGGAAGAGGTTTTACGGCAATTATCGTTGCCTGGATGTCAAAATTTAATCCCATTGCAATGATCCTAGTATCCGTATTTTTGGTATTCATGCAGCAGGGCTCCATCCAAATTGCATCTCAGTTTGGATTAAATGAGAATGCCTCTGATATCATTACCGGTATCATATTATTTTTCTTAATCGGTTGTGAGTTCTTTATTAGCTATCAACTGGAATTTCGTAAAATGACAAAGGGGGTTAAGTAGGATGGAATTGCTTTTAACATTTATCCAGAAGGCGATTGGTCAGGGAATCAGTATTCTCTTCGGCGCCTCCGGTGAAATTATAACAGAAAAATCCGGCAATCTTAATCTGGGAATCCCGGGTATTATGTACATGGGCGGTATTTCTGGTTTAGTAGGAGCATTTTTCTATGAAAAATCTACGGAAAACCCAAATGGTGTCATCGGATTTTTCGTCTCCTTGGCAGCAGCGCTTTTGGTTTCCGCACTTGGAGGCTTGATTTACAGCTTTTTGACCATTACCCTTCGTGCAAACCAAAATGTAGTTGGTCTTGCTTTAACTACCTTCGGTGTGGGCTTTGGTAATTTCTTTGGCGGTTCTATCTCGAAGCTGGCAGGCGGTGTTGGTCAAATATCCGTAGCAACAACGGCCGAGGTATATCGAGCAACAATTCCCGGACTGTCTAATATTCCGGTGGTGGGTGACTTATTATTTTCTTACGGATTTTTGACTTATCTTTCCATTGTACTGGCAGTATATTTGACCTATTTCCTTGGCAGAACAAGAAAGGGATTGAATCTACGTTCCGTTGGTGAAAGTCCGGCAACAGCAGATGCAGCAGGTATTAACGTATCCAGATATAAATATGTGGCTACCGTATCCGGTTCAGCCATTGCAGGTCTTGGCGGTTTATACTTTGTTATGGAGTATCTGGGTGGAACCTGGACCAATAACGGCTTTGGTGACAGAGGTTGGTTAGCTATCGCCCTTGTAATTCTGGCACTTTGGAAGCCGGCGAATGCAATTTGGGGCTCTTTTCTCTTCGGCGGATTATACATCCTCTACATTTATTTACCGGGTTTAACAAGAGCGACACAAGAGTTATGTAAAGTTCTTCCGTATTTGGTTACAATTATAGTATTAATTATCTCGAGCAGACGTAATAAGCTGGAGAACCAGCCACCGGCCAGTTTGGGTGAGGCTTACTTCAGGGAGGAACGGTAGTTTCTGGCTATCAGATGCTCTTGGTACATCTTATATGGAAAGGTGTGATTTTATGAAGGATGAAAATTCTTTCATCTTAAAAGGCAATATTATTTACTCAGAAAGTCCAACAAAGCTAATCTGCATCCCGCAGAGTTACCTGATTTGCATGGAGGGAAAAGTCGAGGGAGTATATCAAGAAATCCCGTCAGAGTTTGAGAATCTTCTGCTTAAGGATCACCAAGATGCTCTGATTATTCCGGGACTTGTGGATTTGCATACTCATGCACCCCAATACGCTAATCGTGGTTTGGGTATGGATCAGGAGCTGCTTCACTGGTTGGAACAAAACACCTTTCCGGAAGAAGAAAAATACGCAGATCTGGATTATGCAAAGAAAGCATATTCTATCTTTGCAGCGGATTTAAGAAAGAGCGCCACGACCAGGGCTAGTATTTTCGGTACCATTCATAAGCAGTCGACTCTGCTGCTGATGGATTTGCTGGAAACAACAGGACTTGGTTGTATGGTTGGCAAGGTTAATATGGATCGGAACAGTCCGGCGGGTCTATGTGAGAATAGACAGCAGTCGATGGAAGATACCCTAAGCTGGCTCATGGAAAGTAAGAGTAAATACCGGAGGATTACGCCTGTTATAACACCAAGATTTCTTCCTTCCTGTACGGATGAGTTACTAAAAGATTTATCACGGATCTGTAGAAGCTATCAATTACCGCTGCAATCTCATTTATCGGAAAATTTGGATGAGATTGACTGGGTAAAGGAGCTGTTTCCCAAGGCAATAGGCTATGCGGATGCTTATTCCCAGCTAGATTTATTCGGGAATGAGATTCCTACCATCATGGCTCATTGTGTTCATCTAACCAATGAAGAGATGGACTTAATTTATGAAAATAGAGTATTTATTGCCCACTGCCCAACCTCAAATACCAATTTATCCTCAGGTATCGCACCGGTAAGGGCATTTATGGATAAGGAATTACTGGTGGGTCTAGGTACTGATATAGCAGCAGGAAATACCCTGTCTATATTCCAGGTCATGGTGGCAGCTATTCAAGCATCAAAGCTTCGGTGGCGGCTGAAGGATCAGGATTTAAAGCCTTTAACCATAAAGGAAGCCTTTTATTTGGGAACTAAGGGAGGCGGAAGCTTTTTTGGTAAGGTGGGAAGCTTTGAAAAAGGATATGAGTTCGATGCCATTGTATTAGAGGACAATAGTATAAAGTATCCTCAGAGCTTATCTCTGGAGGAACGTCTGGAACGTGTGATTTATCTGTCCCACATTAAAGATAAATATGTAAATGGAAATTGTATTTCACTACTTGATTGATTAATCAAACAAATTGTATAATCAAGGTGTGAATGAAACTTGAATCAAGAGTCAAAAGTAAAATTTTTGTATTATGATGAATATGTGTATGTATATATTCATCTGTTGATTTAATGAAGAGAATGGGGAAAACAGATGAAAAATAGGAATGAAGATAGACCGGAAGAGAAGATTCTTGATGCTGCATTGGATGTAATTATAGAAAAGACCATATGCGGTACTAGAATGCATTTGATCGCTGATCGGGCAGGTATGGTTCAATCAAATCTGCATTATTATTATAAGTCAAAAGATGATTTGATGCTCGCCCTTCAGAGGAAGGTGCTGAAACGTTGTCTTGAAATTAGAGATAGATTGAAGGTTAAGGCAAAGAAAACACTGGAGGATCAGATTAGTGTTTTTATAGATCAGAAAAAGGAATTTATTTTAAAGGAACAGAAATATGATTTTGCGGAGCTGGACTTCTGGGTTCAAGGTCAAATCAATCCGGAAATCCGAAAGGGTTTTGCAGAATCCTTCGAAGGCTGGCGTCAGGAAATTGGTATTATTATCGATGAATATGCACCGAATTTGGCAAAGGGAAAGCGGGAATATCTTCCGTATTTTATTGTATCTGCGTTAGAGGGTGCATCGATTCAGTATTTAATTGATAAGGATAGATTTGATTTGGATGATTATTTTGATTTTTGCAGGGAAGTTATTCTTAAGATAATAAAGGAATGAAAGGGGAGTGAGCTTTGTGAAATTAATCAAAACAACGGAAGCGGTCGGACATGTTCTTTGTCATGATTTGACACAGATTATTAAGGGTGTCACGAAGGATGCGAGATTTCGCAAAGGCCATATTGTGACTGAAGAGGATATTCCTGTCTTGTTATCTATGGGGAAAGAGCATTTATATCTTTGGGAGAAGACGGAGGATATGCTCCATGAGAACGAGGGAGCTGTAATTTTATATGATATATGTAAAAATGATTATATGAGACCTTCGGAGATTAAGGAGGGAAAAATAGATATATTTGCAACTACGGAGGGTTTGTTCAAGGTTGATAAAGAGCGTTTGAAGAGAATAAATTCTTTGGGAGAGCTGATGATAGCTACGAGGCATGGGAATTTTCCTGTGAAAGAGGGAGAGCATCTGGCTGGAACAAGGGTGATACCCCTCCTTATTGATAAGGATAAAATGAACAGGGCGAAGGAAGCAGCAGGGGATACTCCCTTAATGCAGATTAAGCCCTTTCACCATAAAAAGGTTGGTATTATTACCACTGGCAATGAAGTCTTCTATGGAAGAATACAGGATGCCTTTGGACCTGTACTGAGACAAAAGGTTTCAGAATATCCGTCCGAGGTAATTGGGCAGAGGATACTAAGTGATGATCCTAAGTCCATTACAGTATTATGAGGATAAAATTCCAATTCTCGGGTTACCCGGATGTGTGATGTATTCGGAGAGAACGATTTTTGATTTAGTTATACCAAGAATCTTTGCGGATGACCCTATTAGTGAGGAGGATTTAGCAGAGCTTGGACATGGTGGATTGTGCCTGAAATGTCCCGAATGTACATTTCCAGGCTGTGGCTTTGGCAAATAGATACTATGATGAAAGGTTCGGTGAAGTATGGAACAGAAGCTTACTCATTTTGATGATAATGGGAATGCCGTTATGGTGGATGTGACGGATAAAAAGATTACGCAGCGTACCGCTGTTGCCAGAGGATGTATCAGGGTGAACGAGGAAGTATTTCGAAGAATTCTTGAGGGTAGTATTGAGAAAGGTGATGTGCTTGGAGTGGCTAGGATAGCGGGTATTATGGGAGTTAAGAGAACCAGTGATTTAATTCCCCTTTGCCATCCGCTGATGTTGTCAAAAAGCTCCATTGAATTTCAGTTAGAGGAAACTACGAAGGTAATTACAGCTGAATGCACTTGTAAGCTGGAGGGTAAAACCGGTGTGGAGATGGAAGCTTTAACCGGGGTTACAGTAGCTCTGCTCACCATTTATGACATGTGTAAGGCTTTGGATAAAGGAATGGAGATCTTCGGAGTACATTTAGTGAAGAAGACGGGAGGAAAAAGCGGAGAATATGAAAGATCAGTTTAAACGCAATATTGATTATATGAGAATATCTGTAACAGACCGCTGCAATCTGAGATGTCAATACTGTATGCCGGAAGAAGGGATTGAATGTATCAGACATGAGGAGATCATTACCTTTGAGGAGATTATTCAGATTGCGAAGGCAGGAGCTGCGATCGGAATTAGAAAGATTAAAATTACCGGAGGAGAGCCCCTGGTTCGTAAAGGAATTGTAGCTTTCGTTGAGTCATTAAAAAAGGTTCCAGGAATAGAGGAAGTTACCATGACAACCAATGGGGTGCTCTTGAAGGACTTGGCAGAAGGTTTACATAAGGCAGGGCTGGATGCTGTAAATATCAGTTTGGATACCCTTTCGCCGATAAAATATTTCAGTATCACCAGAAGAGATAAGTTAGAGGATGTAATGCTTGGGATTGAAAAGGCATATCAGATTGGGTTAAAGACAAAGATTAACTGCGTAGCCATGAAGGACTTTAATGAAGATGAAATACCGATATTGGCAGCCATTGCGATGAAATATAAAATTGATGTCAGGTTTATCGAATTAATGCCCATTGGTCTTGGCAGGAACTATGAATATATATCCGCAAAGGAAGTGCAGAACATTCTGGAAGAAGTATATGGTGCCGGCAAGACGACGGATATCAAACATGGCAATGGTCCGGCTGTTTATTTAAATTATGAGGGCTTCCAGGGGAGTATCGGTTTTATAAGTGCAATGACTAAGGAGTTTTGCAAAAGCTGTAACCGGGTTCGCCTGACCTCAGAAGGGGAACTGAAGCTGTGTTTGAACCATAATCAGGGTATTTCCTTACGCTC
>JAQZBD010000066.1 GCA_029239235.1 Herbinix sp. | reverse complement strand
ATAAATTTTATCATACATATTCTAAAAATAATACCACAAAAAACTGTTATTTTAGAACATAATAAGTTGATGTAGTTTTGTGTATATAGGAGTATAATACCCTCATAAGAAGTAATAATACTATTCAGGATAGTTAAATTTTTATAATGCAAATGAATGTTATTGAGTTGTAACTATATGCAAAGATATTATAATAGGAGGTATTTTCAATGGAAGAGTTGAAGAAATTAAAGGCACCGAAAAAGGCTAGAATTGGTTTGTACAGTGCAGGGCTTCAGGCTTATTGGGATCAGTTTGAGGGGTTGAAGGATTGTCTTCTTGAATACAATCAATTTTTAGAAAAGCGTATGGCTGAGTATGGTGAAGTTTACAATTTTGGTTTGGTTGATACGGAGGATATGGGGAGGAAAGCAGGAGAATACTTTAATGAGAAGAATGTTGATATCGTGTTCTCCCATGCAGCAACCTATTATACCAGCGCATGTTTACTGCCACTTCATCAGATTAATAAGGCACCGGTTATCATTCTTAATCTGCAGCCAGCTGCGGAGATGGCTTATGACAAGACAGGAACAGATCGTTGGCTGGCTCAATGTGTGGGCTGTTCCATTCCGGAGATATCCAATGCCTTTAACCGTGCGGGGATTAAATTTCGCGCTATTAATGGATTATTGGGACTGGATTATACACCGAAGTTCTCTTTGGCTGATGAAATCACAGCTGATCGTCCTGAGGCAATTAAGGCTTGGAAGCAGATTGAGGAGTGGTGTCTGGCGGCAGGAGTTAAACGTACCTTACAGCATGCCAGATTTGGCTTCTTAGGCGGATATTATAGCGGTATGTTGGATATGTACAGTGACTTTACCATGTTGCAGGCTCAGACTGGAATGCATGTTGAGGTTCTGGAAATGTGTGATTTAGAGGTCTATTTACGGGAAGTTTCTGAGGATGAGGTGAAGGCAAAATTAACCCAGATGGAGGCCTTCTTTGAGATTTCAGGTGATTCACCCTCTGACCCTATTGCGAAAAAACCAACACAGGAACAGCTTCATTGGTCTGCAAAGGTAGCTGTGGCTCAGGAAAAGATGGTACTGGATCGTAACCTTGACAGTGTATCTTATTATTATCATGGCCGTAATAACTACTATGAAGAAATCCAGAGCGGGTTTATTGTTGGACATTCCCTGCTGACGGCGCAAGGCATTGCTTGCTCCGGAGAAGGTGATATTAAGACCGCTCTTGCAATGAAGATTTCTGATATTCTTAATAAGGGAGGAAGCTTCTGTGAGATTGTAGCAGCGGATTTTAACCGTGATACCATGATCCTGGGACATGATGGACCGTTTCATTTCCTCATATCCAAAGGGAAACCAATACTTCGTGGAATGGGAGTCTATCATGGCAAAAGAGGCAGCGGGGTATCCGTAGAAGCAAAGGTGCAGTCAGGTCCTATTACTACTTTAGGCATAACCCAGACTGGGGATGGCAGACTTAAGTTCAATATCAGTGAAGGAGAAGCCATTGATGCACCGATTCTTCTAAATGGAAATACATCTACACACATTCGCTTCGCACAAAAACCGGCAGAGTATATGGATCAGTGGTTTGTGGAGGCACCAACCCACCATTTGGCGCTATCGGTTGGACATAATGCAGGATTATTTACTAAGGTAGCTCAAATAATGGAGATACCTTACTCAGTATACTAAATGGATGATAGGTACTCATAAAATCTTGAGAGACAACTCATATGATAGGATAATGAAATAAATTAATAGAATGCCCGGCTAGTACATTCAGAGATAAGAGTCAGTTCCAAGGTAACCTTGATTAGCAAAGTTTACTTTGAAGTGATAATAATTCTTGAATGTTCTTAAGCCGGGTCTTTCGTATGTATGAATGGCGTTCATTGAGAATTGTCTATTTTCTTCCATATAGCTGTAGCTAGAACGGAATCTTTAAAAGTACTTCCTGTATTCCGTCGGTGTCATATGCATTGACCGCTCAAAGCTGCGGCTGTAGGTCAGTGTATTCTTGAAGCCTACAGAAGTAGCGATGGCATTAATGGATAGCTTAGAATAAGTCAGTAAATCCTTTGATTTCTCAACTCTATACTCACTAATATATTGGTGGATCGTTACCCCGGTATGTTCTTTGAAAATCTTACAAAAATAATACTTCGAGAAGCTCACTTCATTGCAAACTGTATCCAGATCCAAATCATGCTTATAATTTTTTGAGATATATTTTATAACATTATTAATAATGGTTTCCTGAACAGGTGTTATGCTTTTGGTATTTTCTATATTAGTAGATATTTTATAAAGTTCATAAAGTAATTTATGGATGAGCAGACTGGAGTGAATATTATCCTCCATCTCATTTTTATATTGTAAATTATAGATTTCAATAAATAGATCTAAGATGCTGCTTAAGGGGCTAGTGGCAAATACGCAGGATCGGTTTCGGATCATATTGTAATAGAATTTTGAATGAGCCCCGCCAATAATTACATAAAAATAATTCCATTCCTTGCTGGTACGAGTAAAAGTTAATGGAACATTGCAGGCAGTTACGATTATTTTATTGTGAGAAATATATTGGGTATGTGTATCCTTTGTAAAACGCACCACACCATCTAGGGAATATAATAAAAGATAATCAGAATAATTATTGGCACTCCCGAGCTTAAGCTTTTTTTCTGAGCTATAGCCGCATTCTTTTACGAAGAACGGTAGCTTTTCAACCTGGTTGCTTAAGGCGTTGACCTTTTTTCCTTGAGCTTTTGGGAATATCCTTTTGGGTAAAATCATTCTTATACTCCTCTTTAGAAAGTCTTATTATCTATGTTGCATAAAGTTCGATCTTAAATTTCTGAATTAATTCTGTATAAAAGCTACAATTATTTTAGCATTTCACATGAAAAATAGCAATAATGGCCAGAATCAAAATATTTGATACCGAAAAAGCAAATTTTGATATTGCCAACGAGAAAAATAGAAGATATGATGGCGATAACAAAAGCACAATGCTGAGCATAAATCACAAAAACTCTAATTAAAAAAGGGAAATGTAAAGCAATATGCATAATGGCTGAGAACGTATTTCATTGTGGAATCAAACGGGAATCAAACGATTTTTGCGATTAAATATGATGAGGCAAGAGGAAAGGAGAATAATCAAGATGAGTAATTATGTCTTGGAACTAAAGGATGTAGTTAAAACCTTTGGTGGTGTTACGGCATTAAATGGTGTTCACTTTCAGTTAAAAAGGGGAGAAATACATGCACTGATGGGGGAGAACGGAGCCGGTAAATCAACCTTTATCAAAGTAATAACGGGTGTACATCAACCGGATAGCGGCGTGATGCTGCTAGAGGGGGAGAGAATCTCATTAAGATCCACATCAGATTCTGCAAAGCTTGGTATAGCAGCAATCTATCAGCATGTTACAGCATTTCCGGATCTATCGGTAACTGAGAATATATTTATGGGGCAGGAGTTAAAAAATAGAGCAGGTTTATATAACTGGAAGCTGATGAATCGCAAAGCAGTGGAGCTGATTGAGCCATTAAGTAAAGAAATTGATGTTATGAAGCCTATGGGAAGCTTAAGTGTGGCACAACAGCAGTTAGTTGAGATTGCAAAGGCACTTTCCAGAGATGCAAGAATACTGATTATGGATGAACCAACAGCCTCCTTAACAAAAACGGAATGCGAGGAATTATATTTAATTGCTGAGCGGTTACGTGATGATGGAGTTTCCATCATATTTATTACACATAAATTTGAAGATATGTACCGGCTAGCTACGAGAGTTACCGTATTTCGTGATTCTCAGTACATAGGCACCTGGGATGTGGATAAGATATCAAATCAAAAGCTGATTACGGAAATGGTAAACCGAGAACTGGATCAGATGTACCCTCACAAAACAGCGAAGATAGGTGAGGTTGTGCTTGAGATCGACAAGCTAAACAAAGAAGGATATTTTAAAGATATTTCCTTCCAGGTTCGAAAAGGAGAAATTGTCGCATTAACAGGCCTTGTAGGGGCAGGAAGAACAGAAGTATGCCAGACGATATTCGGTATTATGAAGGCAGATGGCGGGTCTGTTAAATTAAACAATGAAGCGGTTAGTATCAAAAGCCCCATAGATGCACTTAATTGGGGTATTGGTCTGCTCCCGGAGGACAGGCAAATTCAAGGCTTAATCAATGAGCTTCCGATCTATCAGAATGTTTCCTCCGCAACCATTACCAAATTCCAGAAGAAGAATATTCTAATTGAGGAGAAGGAGATTGAGAATGCCATTGATCTGTGCCAAAAAATTAATTTAAAGGCAAAGGATATCAGTGCACCGCCCTCCTCCCTTTCCGGTGGTAATCAGCAGAAGGTAGTATTTGCAAAGCTTCTGACCTGTGATCTTAAGGTTTTAATCATGGATGAGCCTACGAAGGGAATTGACGTAGGAGCGAAGTATTCCATCTATGAAATCATGAATGAGCTTGCCTGCAAAGGCTACGGAATTATTATGGTTTCTTCCGAAATGCCGGAGGTGCTTGGTATGGCAGATCATATTGTAGTAATGAAATCCGGACGTGTCACCGGCAGCTTTGAACGAAAAGGTGCTACCCAGGAAATGATTTTGGAAGCGTCCCTCAAACAACATAACGGAACGGAGGATTAGATTGTGAAGAACGAGAAAAAATCATTGCTAAAGAGTATTTTAAATGGCAGAAATACAGGTCTTTTAATTGCCTTCGCAGTGTTACTGATTATTGCTGCGATTATTACACCTTCTATGTATTCTATATCCTCCTTCATGAACATGTTTCAAAATAATGCAGTATATATGATGCTGGCAGTAGGCATGATGCTGGTAATTATAACAGGCGGTATCGATCTTTCTGTTGCATCAACCCTGGGGCTATCCGGTGTAATCTGCTCCTCCTTAATGAGTAAGAATCCTGAGGTGCCTGCAATTGTATGGGTACTGCTGGGAATTTTGGTGGGAGCCTTATGCGGAGCTTTCAATGGTTTTATTGTAGGGTATTTAAAGATGGTGCCGATGATCGCAACACTCGGTACTATGTACATATTCAGAGGCTTTGCATTTTTGGCCTCCGGCGGTGAATGGTGGTTCCCTCATCAGTTTACGGAAGGCTATGTAAAGTTTGCAACGGGTAAAATCCTAGGTGTTTATAACATTTTATGGATTACAATTATTCTCTTTATTCTTTTTGGCATTTTCCTGGGCTATACTGCCCCGGGCAGAAGAATCTATGCCATTGGTACGAATAAGGAGTCAGCGAAGGTAGCCGGTATTAAGGAACCTCAAATTACCTTTATGGCATTTACCATTTGCGGAGCCTTAGCTGGTCTGGCGGGCATGCTCTATACTGCAAACTACGCAATCTGTTACTACGGCATGGGTGATGGCTATGAGATGATTGCAATTGCAATCTGCATTCTGGGCGGTGTCAGTATCACAGGTGGAAAAGGCAGCATTGATGGTGTGATTATCGGTGCATTAATGATGAGTGTTATCACGTATTTCATCAGCTTGCTTCCGGGCTTAAGTGTATGGCAGAGTGCAATTCAGGGTGCAATTATTATCATTGCTGTATTAATTAATATTTTCACCGGCTTATCTGCTAAAAAACGAGTTCTTAAAGAAAGGGGTGCATTAATCTAATGGCTAATCCTACCAAAGCCCCGGCTTACAGTTTATCAGTAAAAGAGAAATTCAAGTTATCCAGGTTTTTAGTACAGTGGGAAATGATTCTGGTATATATCCTGATACTAATTAACTTAGTACTCATGACGACGAAGAGCAATCTATATTTTACACCAGGTACCATCCAGTCAATTATTCAATCCGGAATGGATTTATCCCCATTAGTCTTAGGAATGATTTTCGTACTTATGGTGGGCGACATCGATGTATCAGTGGCGGCAACGATGATTACAGCCTCCATGGTAACGGGTTTAACAATGGATGCAGGCATTCCGTCAATCCTATGTGTTGTACTTGGAATACTTGCCGGCGGAATCTGCGGAGCCTTTAATGGTTTCTTAGTAGCATATATGAAGATGCCCTCAGTAATTGTAACCATTTCAACTTCAATGCTATTTCGAGGTATTGTTAAAATTGTTCTGGATGTAAATGTACTGAAGAACTTCCCTAAATTTTATGTGAATCTGGCCTGGATGAATATAGCAGGAATTCCGATTGCATTACTATTATTTCTGGTAATGGCAGCAGGATTTATCGTAATCCTGCACAAATCCACCTTTGGCCGAAAACTATACATTATTGGAAATAATTCCACCTGCGCCACCTACTCCGGTATCAATGTGGAGCGGACGAAGCTGACAGTGTTCATAATTATGGGATTAATGGCGGGCATCACCTCCATGTTCTTTGTAGGCCGTATGGGAGGCGGTGTTAGTTCTACCATGGGTACCGGCTATGAGCTGGATGCTATTGCAATTTGCGTACTTGGCGGCATCTCTACCAATGGCGGAAAGGGAAAATTATATGGTCCGGTTATTGCTACCTTAATCATGGCCTTCTTAAATTATACCTTAGGCTTAATGGGTGTGGATGCAAACTCAAGAAAGATTATGATCGGTTTTATCTTAATTATTGCTGTATTAATTCCGAGTATCAACAAGCAGCTTTTTGACAATATAAAACTTTATTTTGTATATGCGGGGAATAAGAACATTGAAGCATTGAATGTGAAAGCGGCAGAAGAAGTGAAAGCACTGTCAAATCTAATCAATGAAACAAAGAAAGATATCGCCTTAAATGAAGCAGACAAAGCTGAAAAGTTGAAAAAATATAACGATAAGATCAATTTCATAAAGGCAAGGACAAAAGAGCAGACTCAGCGATTAAAAGCAGAGATGAAGAATGACCGTGCTAAGGCGTCTAAAGTAAGTCGTTCGTAGGGAGTATAGACAGTCTAAGACTGATACTATATTGTTAGGGCTTTATGAGTCTTAACCAAAAAATTATAATGGAGGATGCAAAACTATGAAGAAATTTAAGAAATTGTTGGCACTCGGTTTATCTATTTCTATGATCGCAAGTGCATTGGTTGGCTGTTCCACAAGCCAGCCGACTACAGGGGGTACTGGTACAGAAAATACTTCCACAGGCGGCAGCAGCGATTCCTTGGAGGGGGCACATGTATTCATGTTCAAATCCACCGGTAATACCTTCGGTGATTTGATGTTCGAAGGCTTCGAAGAATATATGAAAGCAAAGGGTCTAAAGGCAGTCTATAAGAGCCCGGCTGAAACTACAGTAGCAGCACAGGTTCAGCTATTGGATGAGTTAATCACACAAAAAGTAGCATCCATTACAATCTCCACGAATGGTGATGCGGGCTATGATGAAGTATTTAAGAAAGCGAAAGATGCGGGTATCACTATTACCTCCATTGACTCAGCGGCAAGCCCTGACTATCGTACCACGCATGTTAATCAGGCAGACCCTAACGATATCGGTGCTTACTTAGTACAAGCAGCAGTACTGATTACTCTTGGTATTGATTATCCGGAAGATGGAGACATGAAGGCAGCAGTTACAACAGCCTTATCCAGCTACTCCGGTGATGAAATTGTCCTCGGTGTTCTTTCCGCCTCCATTGATACCCCTGTTCAGAATAGCTGGATTGCAGCGATGGAAGTTGAATTAAAGGATTCCGTATATACAGGAAAGGTTAGTCCTACAATTGATAAGAAATATGGTAACGACGACTTAACAGAATCCACGACTCAGGCTCAAGCATTCGTTGCTGAAAATAAAGTAAATTGTATTATTTCTCCTACGACCGTAGGTATTGCGGCAGCAGGGCAGACATTAAAGTCCACCGGAAGTAAGATTAAGTTAACAGGCTTGGGATTACCTTCCGAGATGCAATCCTTCATGCCTTCGGCAGCTTCTGATGATGCATTTGCATCAGTTTGCCCTTACATGATGCTTTGGGATGTTATTCACCTTGGAGCAGTATCTGCTGCCTCTACATTAGCAACCATTAATGGTTCCTTCGACGGCGCCGTAGGCTCCAGCTTCCAGATGGAGGCGTTCCGTGAGTATCCGGCTACAACTTATGAAGCTTATGATAACGGAGATGGAGGTACAGCAGTATTAGCAGGTACACCATATGTATTTTATAAAGGAAATATGGCTGATTGGGTGAAAAAGTTGTAATCAAGGCAGTATGAAAATAAATTACAATTTTCACATCTGATACCCAGTCGCTTTACGGCCGAATAGCCGTCAGTATGAAATATAATTAAATAATGCAAGCTTTAAAACAGGGTGTTCTGCAACTATTAATAGAAGCATTACATCCTGTTTTTTTCTCTGATAGGTGAGGAAAGCAATCATTTTTTCTACGGTGAAGCAGGATTAACTTTTTGTCCCAATAATAAGTTCTATTTGTTGCACAATGATTAAAAATATGTGATAATGACTATAAATTCATAAGTTAAAGAAACAGAATACTATGATATTTGAGATACATAATTTAAAAAAGCAGCCCCTTTTATCAGAAATACGATTTAATTTTTACTTACTTATAATAATTATGGAAGAATGATTCACCATAAGTAACAACATAATAACGATTACTACAAGCCAAGTATATATTAAGGACAACTTGTATACTTGTAAACAAGCATAGGAGTGATAAATGGCATGAGAATTATAGTTTGTATGAAGCAAGTACCGGCTACCTCCAAGGTGGAAGTCGATCCTGCCAATGGAATTTTGAAGCGAATGGGTACAGAGACAAAGACAAATCCCTATGATTTGTTCGGTTTAGAGACTGCGCTGCGTATCAGAGATAAGGTTGGGGGAACTGTAACTGTATTGACCATGGGACCTGCACAGGCCGAGGACATGATGAGGGATGCTTATTCTATGGGAGCTGATGATGCAGTTATTTTATCAGATAAAAAATTTGCCGGCGCTGATGTTCTGGCAACCTCCTATACCCTGGCGCAAGGAATTCGTTTACTTGGCGGAGCGGATCTGATAATCTGCGGTAAGCAAACAACAGACGGCGACACGGCGCAAGTGGGACCGGCGATTGCAGAGCATCTTGGGCTTCCTCATACTGCCTGGGTAAAGCAGATCTGTAATGCATCTGCGAATTTTGTTCAGGTTAGGCAGGATCTTGGAAGTTTATCTCAGGTGTCTGAGATGCAATACCCATGTTTAATCACTGTGGAGAAAGATATTCATGTGCCAAGACTCCCATCCTATCGTCGAAAGAAATTAAGTGAAGGCCGAAAGGTCAGAATTATTACATATAAGGATCTCCTTGATCAAGATTTAAGCAGATATGGTCTCGTTGGCTCACCGACACAGGTGGAACGAATTTTTCCTCCTGAAGTAACAGAGGAGAGATTGCATCTGGAAGGTAATTCAGATCAAAAGACAGAGCAGTTATTCCAATTGTTGACAGTAAAAAAGTTGGTTTAGGAGGTAAGTTGAAAGAAAATCACTTTCAACTGGAAAGAACCTTAAAATGAAATCCAGTGGAATTTCATTTTAAGCTTCTTTCAGATATATATGCCGCTATGGCGGCAGGTGGAGGTAGTAATGGAGTTACTAAAGTTTAATCAGGAACGTTGCGACCTGTGTCGCCTTTGTATTAATAAGTGTCCCTTTCAAGCCCTATCCATGGAAGCAAAGGGGATTGCAGTAAATGAAAAATGCCGTATGTGCGGTGTTTGCATCAAGGTATGTCCTCAGGATGCAATTCGCTTTGAGCAGAAAGCAGGATCAGCAAATAAAAAGGATTGGAATGACATTCTTATCTATGCAGAGCAGGAAAATGGAGATATTCATCCGGTTGTATACGAATTAATTGGTGAAGCCAGAAAGCTGGCAGGCAAGGTAGGCTATGACGTAAAGGTGGTTATCGTTGGAGCGGAAGGAACCAGGGAAAATGCCGCAAAGCTCCTCCCCTATGGAGTGAAAAAGGTCTATGTGTACGAGCATCCGGGCTTTGAAGGTTTTAAAGCTGATTGTTATACGGATGCAGTAGCCGATTGTATTGCTGCAATACAACCCTCCATCGTACTAATTGGTGCGACTGCCCTTGGCAGATCCTTAGCACCCAGGCTATCCACCAGATTCCATACCGGCTTAACCGCAGATTGCACTAAGCTTGATATTAAAAGTAATACGGATTTGGTACAAATACGCCCTGCCTTTGGCGGAAACATTATGGCTCAGATTATGATTACGGATGCCAGACCCCAGTTTGCAACAGTACGTTACCGGGTGATGGAACCGGCAGATAAGGTAGCTGATATTAAGGGAAGCGTGGAGCTGTGTGATGTGACGGATGATCTGGCTCGTTCTCGCATTAAGGTAGTTGAAGTAATACCGATTCACCGCACCAAATCCATCTCCGAGGAGGAGATACTTGTCGTAGCGGGCAGGGGTGTGAAGACCGAAAAGGAGCTGGATTTGATCCAGCAGCTGGCGAACTCTTTGGGCGGGCAGCTTTGCTATACCCGACCCATGGTTGAGGAAGGACATGGTGATACCTCAAGACAGATCGGATTATCAGGCAGAACAGTGAAACCAAAGCTAATAATCACCTGCGGAGTATCCGGTGCAATTCAATTTACTGCCGGGATGAATGGCTCTGAGTGTATTGTTGCAATTGACCGTAATCCGGAGGCGTTGATATTTAATATAGCAAATTATTGTATCATAGATGATTTTAACAATATCATACCGGGCTTGATTCAAAAGCTGCAAGCATGGAAGGAGGTAAGGTAATATGGCGTTTCCATACAATAAGCTGACAGAAGAAAGCATTGATACCTTAAAAAAACTTACTGCTGCCGATCGCGTCTTTGTTGGAATTGATATTCAAAAAGAATATTATCATGATGAGATGCCGGAATACGGTATCTATGCACCGGAGGTTTACATAGAGGCAATATCCAAAGAGGAAATCGCAGAAATTATGAAATTTGCCTATGAGAATAATATTCCGGTTACCGCCCGCGGCGCCGGCACCGGCTTGGCAGGTGGTGCCACCTGCAAATTCGGAGGGATTATGTTATCCGTAATGAGGCTTAACAAAATCATAAACATTGACCCGGAGAACCTCTCAATTACAGTTGAACCAGGCGTATTGTTGTCCGAGGTTGCGGCTGCTGCCATCGAACATGGTATGTTCTATCCGCCGGATCCGGGTGAGAAGACTGCTTCCATCGGTGGTACTGTGATGACAAATGCAGGAGGCATGAGGGCAGTCAGGTATGGAGTAACCAGGGACTATGTGCGTTCCATCGAAGCAGTACTGCCGGATGGTGAGCTTGTTACCTTTAGCAGTAATGTCGTTAAAAATACTACGGGATATGCCATTAAGGATCTGGTCATCGGCTCAGAAGGTACACTTTGCATTGCAACAGAGATCACATTAAAGCTCATAGCCTTACCGAAATGCTCATACAGTCTGGTAGTTCCCTACGATGATATAAAACAATGCATTGACACTGTGCCAAGGCTCTTAAACAGTACCCTAACCCCGACTGCTATTGAGTTTATTGAAGCAGAATTACTGGATATCGTCGAGCGGCAATTAGGAAAAGTCTTCCCGGATCGAAGCGGGTCGGCGTATCTGATTGTAATGATTGATGGAAATACGAAGCAGGAAGTGGAGAGAGACTGTGACATAGCAGCAGAAATTTGTTTGCAAGCAGGTGCCTTGGATGTTATGCTGTGCAATACAGAAGAAAGAAATGCTTCCGTCTGGAGCATCCGTGGAGCGGTATTAGAAGGCATGAAAGCAGATACCACCAGTGAAGAAGAATGCGACGTAGTAGTACCTAGAAGCAAGATTGCTGAATATGTTAAGGCTGCGAAAGAAATTGCGGCAAAGCATAAGGTGCGTATTATAACGGTAGGGCATGCCGGTGATGGTAACATTCACACAGAAATCCTAAGAGATCAGCTGACCGAGGAGGAATGGAAGGTGACCACGGATACCGTTTTAAAGGAACTCTATGCGAAAAGCAAAGAGCTGGGGGGACAATTATCCGGGGAGCATGGGATTGGTAATGGACGGTTGAGATACCTGGAGGACTTTATCGGAAGTCGTATGAATCAGCTATACAAGTCCATTAAGCTCGCCTTTGATGAGAAGAATATTCTTAATCCGGGGAAGTTGATTGAACTTTAGGAGGATACAAAGCAACACTCATAATTGAAACGTAAAATAGCTAAATGATTCCTTCAAGTATGAAAATAAAAAGATTCTGGAGGTTAAGCAGTTAGTATGAATACAATTGTATTGGTTGATGGTGATACAGGTAACATAAGTGAATTTTATAATAGTGATAAAATATTATTACAACAGCATTCTCAAAATTTCATTGAGATTAATGCGGAAGAAGATAATTATTCCGAGCAGGATTTATATGAGATATTTGTAAACTCAGGAATGGAATTCACGGGAAAATTATATGTTGGGCTATGCTATGGCGTATTACTTGAGCCGGAAAAGGCAAGAAATATGTCTTATGAAAAATACCTGTTTCTTAAGTTTTCAATTTATAAAAAAATAAAAGAAATATTCTGCTTATCGAAGACAGGCTTTGTGGTAAAAAAAGAAGATAGCTGCTGCAGCTTGATTGCGGTGATTCCTGAGGCGGATAGGGATTATTTTATTGAGAAATATGTAGTGAAATCAAAGCAGGCGATTAGAAATGATTATGGAGTTGAGCTCCAGGTTGGCGTAGGCGAGATGATTGGGAATACAAGTCAGCTCCTTAGAACCTATGAATCAGCTAAATACGCCTACGATTTATATTTTTTTGAAGAAAAGGATATCATGGAATTCAGCAAGATTAAGAAAGCTGAAAACTTATCCTTTGATGTATATGAGGAGCTGTTAGAAGAATTATATAATTCTATCGTCGGCAAGGATAAAGAAGTCTATCATAAAATTGAAAGTGTGTTAAATGCCATTGAATATATCCATTATGGAAATAAAAATGCAGCCATCAACCGTTGTATTATGTTTGTCGGTGAATTAGGGAAAAAATTAAAGGATTTAAATCCCCAGGCTGCAAATTGGAGAATAAAACAGGAAGAGAAGCAGGAGGAATTAAGGTATCAGACATCCTACCGGGCTGTGAAGGATATTATCATAGAATTCTATCATTACTTGATTCCTGTTATCTATCATAATGTGGATCAGGGAAGTGTTTATGAAATCATACAGATTAAGGAATATATCCAGAAAAATTATATGCAGGATATATCTTTAAAGGAGTTGGCGGATTTGACCTATGTAAGCCGCAGCTATTTCAGTACAGCATTTAAAAATGCGACAGGAAAGAACTTTAAGACTTATCTAACGGAGGTACGAATGGAGGAAGCACTCAAGCTGGTGCTTAGGACGAATATGAAAACCTACGAAATTGCAGAAGCGGTTGGTTATCATAACGTGAGATTTTTTGTGGATGCATTTAAGAATACCCATAAAATGAGTCCGTTGGAATACCGCAAATTGCATTGCGTCGAGGCAATGCAAAAAAAGTAAATGTAAGTAAGTAATTAGTAAGACTGTAGTTGTCATCATGACCTGCAGTCTTTTTTTTGTTCCAGTTCTTGGCATAATCACGAATTCTGTCTTTTTAATCAAAAAAAACATAACATTCTTCACAAAAAACGTCATTTAAGAAAACCCATCAATATGAAATAATGATACTAAAGTAATAAATGTCATACCCAAACCATGTGGATTTCTTCGGAGATTTCCTTGCGGAAGATCCGTAACGAACCATGTGGATCAGCTTAAATTCTACGAATTCTTACAGAGTCATTATAAATGGAATCTGACGATGGAAGCTTGGTTGTAGAAGAAGCATGCTTTGATGAAAGGAGGAGTTATGAATGGAACTAGTTTTCAAACCGTTACATGTTGGAATCAGTGTGAGTAATATGGATGAGTCAATTGAATGGTATCAAAAAAATTTAAATTTTGAAGTATTAAAAGATGATTACATACCGCCATTAAAAGCAAGAATTGTGTTTATTGCCAATGGTGATTTCGAAATTGAATTATTTCAGTATGATGAGCCAAAACCAATTCCACAGGAACGGCTGGCACCAAATTCTGATCTTCAGACCGTAGGAACAAAGCATGTTGCTTTTCAGACGGTGGACATGAAGGCACTAAGGGAAAAATTCCTGAACAATGGTGTTGATATTGCCCATGAGGTTGTAATGGAAGGAAATCCGGTCATGTTCATCAGGGACAATTCCGGAGTATTGATTGAATTTATTCAAAGGGGATAAGGTGGGAAAGTATTAAATTCAACTCATAACAAGTGAAATGACTTGAATGAAGTTTAAAATGAATCAGTTACGTTGGTTCATCTTACAAGAAAAAGGAGGGTATTTACATGTTTAAAAACAAAAGGTTTGGGAGCTACTCTATTATATTTATGGTATTGGGCATTTTATATATGTTCTTTTATTCGGGTCTGCAAAATGACCACATAAATATTTTACAGCCTTATCTGTCATCAACCTATGGGTGGTCAGATTTACAGATTACAAATCCGGTTACTTATGGAAGTATTGTGGTAATTATTTTCTACTTAGTATGTGGTGTAGCATTTGTAAAATTCGGTGTTAAGAAATTCATGGTTCCGAGTATGATCGTATTGGGTCTTGCTTGCTGTGGCATTGCTTTTTCCGGTTCAAATTACACTTTATACGCCATCAGCTTGTTCTTCGTTCGTGTTCTGGTAGTTCCGTTACAAATGGGCGGATTTATGCTTTGTGCAAACTGGTATATCAAGTACCGTGGACGTGTGATGGGTATTATTACAGCAGGTAGTCCGCTGTTCTCCGTTTGTGGAATTTCTATTCTTACAAAAGTATCAAATAATGTAGGTATTAAAGAAGCTTATATTGTTATGGGCGTTGTAGTTGTTGTTATTGGTGTTGTTACAGGTTTCTTTATGAAGGATACACCGGAGGATGCAGGCTTATTCCCGGACGGTGCAGACAAGGCTCCAATTTCTGAAAAGGATGAAAGTGAACCGATTTCACTGAAAAAACTCCTTTCTGAGGCTCGTGCTTGGCAGTTGATTATATCCTATGGTATCATGCAGTTTGTAATTAATGCAATGATGTCCTATATGGCAGTACGCTATATTTCCTTAAGTACGGAAGCGGATGTCCCTAACTTATTTGTTGCAAAGGCACTCCTTTGGTTATCCATTGGCGCAATTGCAGGTATCCCGATGAGCTATGTATTAGGCGTAATTGATGATAAATTGGGATCTATCAAAGCTTCCTTAGTTCTTAACATGTTATTCTTCTTTGCGGTAATTCCTTTGGCACTAATGCCTGTAGGCGGCAGTGTGCCGTTGATGGTTGTTTGGGCGTTTGGTGTAGCATGCATGACAGGTGGTGTTCCAACCATGCATCCTTGCGTAACCTCCTATGTATATGGACGTAAACATTATCAGGCAGCTAATAAATGGATTATGACAATACAAGCAATTCCATTTGCATTTTCAGTAGCATTTATGGCAGCATTTAATCAAGCTGGAAAGTTGACCACAGCATATTATGTTCTAATGGTATTGTTGGTAATTTCATTTATTACGATTCTTACTATGTGGAAAATACCGGATGCTAATGCGGCTGATAGAGATTATAAATCCTCAAAAACAGATGCAGAAAGACTGACAGCAGCAACTAAAAACTAATTATAAAGCTATTTATAAAGCCTATTCAATTTATGATAACAAATTTGACATAAGCGTAAAATCTGTTGTATAGGGATAGGTCATCTAAATTGAAAGGCAAGGAAAAGACTATGAAAACAATATATGCGGTTGTAGAGCAGGGCAGGGTTGTCCTTCAGGAAAAAGAGCTTCAAAAGCCGGGACCTGGCGAGTTATTATTAGAAGCACAGTATAGCACCTTGAGCCCTGGCACCGAGCATTCACTTATGGCTGGATTCATCGTCCCGCTGCCGACGAATATTGGATATAGTATGGCGGCAAAAGTTCTTGAGGTAGGCGAAGGAGTTACAGATTTTAAAATCGGTGATTCTGTAGTTACTACCGGTGAGCATGCTCAGTACCTCATTATGGATCAATACAATGTTACTCCTGCTCCGGAGGGAATCGATCTGGAGCAGGCTGCATTCTTTAATCTGGGACATACCGGAATGTATGCTGTTCGCAGAGCACAGCTGCAGCTGGGTGAGCCTGCTGTTGTATTAGGCCAGGGATTTGTTGGTGCTATCACTGCACAGGTGGCAAAGGCAGCAGGAGCATTGCCTGTTATTGTAACAGACCTGGAAGAGAGCCGCTTAAATATTGCAAGGGAAATGGGTGTTCATCATGCCATTAATACAAAGCTGAATCCAGATGGACTTGCAGAAGTGTTAAAAAGCCTGAAGCGTGAGGGAGTTCCGGTGGTATTCGAAGCAACAGGAGTACGCCAGCCCCTAGAGCAAGCCTTTGAAATAGTTGCTGAACGTGGCCGCGTTGTTATGATCTCTCAGGTACATGGTGAGGAAGTGCCTAAATACGATCAGAATTTGATGATGAAGGGTGCAAGCCTGATTGGAACCTATGTTAACTCTAAACCCTTTGCACTTCGCAGAGCAGATTTAAC
Source organism: Herbinix sp. (assembly GCA_029239235.1). GTDB lineage: Bacteria > Bacillota > Clostridia > Lachnospirales > Lachnospiraceae > Mobilitalea. Next base: position 14,300 of record JAQZBD010000066.1, on the reverse strand, counting down.
AATTCAAGAAGGTTGGCCTCCTGTGATGGACAGTAATCTGAGACGTTACGTTAATTCTGATGTCTGGACTTCGGATGAGGATATCCGGGTGTTCCTAAATCTAATATACTATGGCAACCTTAATATAAAACCTTTAATCAGCCATCGTTTTACCTATGAGCAGATACCGAAGGCTTATGAACTGGTTTGGAACCAAGATCCAAATCTGATTGGTGGAGTTATTCGCTGGAAATAATCATTAACATAATGATTCAAAGGCTGTTCCAAAATAATAAACCGAAAATTATGGAGTACCTTTGTTCGTGACCTTTTCACGACATATGGAATGTCATAATATAGCAGCATTATTTTGTAACAGCCTTTTTATATTATTCGGTTAGCTTTTTCGCTAAATTCTACTATATTTTTGAGAAATTATACTTAATTTGCAAAAATATGCTTGCAAAATTCCTATAATACTTATAAATTAGTCATAGGTGAAACTAAGTAGTAAACTAAAATAGTTGACCGGAAATGAGAATGTAAGTTTATTGGAGGAATTAATATGAGTGGGGTTTTAGAAGCATTAAAAATTGTATTACCAATAGTATCAGAGATGGTTGGAACTGATATGCAAATATCCCTTTGTGATCGAACACATTCCCTCGGAGATTTATGATGACGGAGAAGTGGTAGGTGTTGTTGCCTGTGCAACCTCTTTAAAGGAGGCAGATCATATTCTGGAATCAACGAAAAACTTATTCACAAATCTGAGTCAAACACAGGATGCTGTTGAGGAAATTGCAAATGGTGCTACCCTACTGTCCGAAAAACTGAGCAATATTAATAATGCCTCCGATATTATGAGGACTCAGGTAGATACTGCTTTAAAATGTGTCTCTGCAATTCAGGCAAATGCATCGAAATCAAATATTCTTGCCTTGAACGGCTCCATTGAGGCAGCCAGAGTAGGTGAGGCTGGAAGAGGCTTTGCGGTAGTTGCAAAGGAAATGGGAACCTTCGCAAAGGTCAGCGGAGAAACAGCAAAGCAGATTAATGATGTACTTGCAGAGGTTTCGGAATCCATTAAAACAATAACTGGTGAGGTGGCCGAGGTAAATGGGGTTGCCATGCAACAGGCGGCATCCACAGAGGAGATTACAGCATCCTTAAGTGATATTACCAATCAGGCATCTGTTGTGGTGGAATTTAATCAGAAAATGACATCGTAAGGGAAAGAGTTCCTGCGATTCTGAAATATATTTGACGTGTTTATTGCTGAAAATAAAAGATTGACCTTGCTTGACCTTAGGATTAGATGTTATTATATTACAGAAATAAAAAAACATTTCTGTAATCATGTAATACAGAAATAAAAAAACATTTCTGTAATCATGTAATGCAGAAATAAAAAAACATTTCTGTAATCATGTAATGCAGAAATAAAAAATATTTCTGTAATTTGTAGTACAGGAATAGGAATTAATATCCTGTAAGGTATATGTGGAGCATGAGCAGCGCTTTTATCAGAAGTAGAAAATAACTTATGATAACCAAGAATATCGAAAACAGGTAACTTTTGGATGGAGTGATAGAATTTAATGGGAATCATGGGCGACAAAATCGTGAGTAGCGAAGAAGTATATGCTGATTTATGTTTGAAAATAGAAAAATTAGTATATATGCCGGGAGACAGTATCAGTGAGAATGATTTGTGTAAAACCTATGGCGTTACAAGGCATATCGTTCGTAATGCGATTACAAGATTAAAGGATCGAAAGCTGATAACAGTCTATCCCCAAAGAGGCACCTTTGTTAGTTTAATTGATATGGGATTGGTGGAAGATGTATTGTATCTTCGTGAATCAATTGAACAGGAGACTTTGCAGCGAATTATTGATAAGGAAAATAATGATGAACTTATCAAACAGCTTTTAGACAATATAGGTCTTCAAAAGAAGATAATCAGCGGCGAATTTACTATGGAGCAGTTCTATGAAGTAGATAATAAATTCCATGGATTTATGCTGGAGGCAGTTGGTAAGAGTGATGTAATGAGCTTAATCAAGGAGCATTATATCCATGTCAGACGCTGGAGAAACTTTGAAGTTCGTAATGTAGAGAGACTGCAAGAGATCATCAAGGATCATGAAAATATAGTAGAATCCATTAAGGACAGAAAACGAGTTGAGGGCAGAAATAATCTGCATAATCATTTGGACACAGTTTCAAGATTAAAGGATATTTTTAAGATTGCGGAACCGGAGTATTTTATTTTTCGATAATTCAAGATAGAAAATAATTCGTCGAATTATCAAAAAAGACTTTACTTTGATGAAGGAATTTGTTATTATTTTATTAAATTTAACTTGTCGACAAGTATACTAGTAAATTATCAGGAGGTTCGAATGAGCGTTAAGTTTTTAGAAGGAGTTAAAATTGTAGAGTTAGCAACCTTTATCGCTGCACCTGCGGCAACGAGACTTTTAGCAGATTGGGGCGCGGAGGTTATCAAGATCGAGGCGGCCGGCGGAGACCCTGTTCGTTATGTCGGACCGGATAAGAAGATGCCTTTGGATCAGAACGAAAGCCTGGCATATGATTATGAGAATGCGAATAAAAAGGGAATCGTTTTAAATCTGAAATCAGAAAATGGTATGAAGGCTTTCCATAAGCTTTTGGACGAATGCGATATGTTCGTTACTAACTTAAGAACTCAGGCTTTAGAGAAGCTGGGAATTGATTATGAGACTCTTTCTAAGAAAAAGCCGGAATTAGTATTTGGACAGATTCTCGGTTATGGACGCAAGGGACCTTTAAAGGATAAACCGGGTTATGATTTTACAGCCTTCGCTGCAAGAGGCGGCTGGACAGGTACACTTTACGAGAAGGGAACCTCTCCTGTGAACTGCGTACCTGGTATGGGTGACCACCAGTGCGGTATTTATTTAGCTTCCGGCTTACTGGCTGCATATATCAATGCACAGAGAACCGGAAAGGGAGATAAGGTGACCGTCAGCCTTTACCACGCTGCGGTGTATGGTTTAGCCACCATGATTCACTCCGCTCAGTATGGCAATCATTATCCAATCAGCAGGGAAGACATGTTAAACCCGCTGCAGACTACATATATCACAAAGGATGAGGTATGGATTCAGTTAGCAATACCAGAGTACAATAAATACTTTGCAAAAATCTTTGCCACCATCGGAATGCCCGAGTTGGCAAGCAATGAAAAATATGACTCCTTAGCTCATGTGGCTAAGAATCCACAGGAAGTAAACCGCCTGATTACAGCCGCAATCAAAGAAAAGACCTTGGAGGATTGGACGAAGATCTTCGAGGAGGTAGACCTTTGCTTTGAAGTATGCCAGAGCTGGGAGCAGGTGATTGAAGATCCTCAGGCCTGGGAAAGCGATGTTTTTGCAAAGCTTGATTATCCTTCCGGTCCAAAGGCTATGACCAGAACTCCTGTTATGTTTGATATGGCAGGCCTCCCGGATTATGAAAAGGGACCACAACTTGGTGAGGATACCGAGGAAGTTCTGTTAGCAGCAGGTTTTACCTCAGAAGAGATTAAGACAATGAAGGAAAATGGTGACATAAAATAATGTATACCCTCGGAATTGATATTGGATCTACAACCTCAAAATGTGTCCTCCTGGAGGATGGCAATAAGATTATCGCAACCTCCTTGGTGGTAGCAGGAATTGGAACAAATGGCGGCATCAAATGCATGAACGAGGTTCTGGAGAACGCTAAGGTAAAAAGAGAAGAGATTGCCTATATCATTGCTACCGGATATGGACGAAAGAATTTTTCAGAAGCGAACGGTGAGCTGAGCGAGCTGAGCTGTCATGCGAAGGGCGTACATTTTGCTGATCCTGAGGTTAGAACCATTATCGATATCGGAGGCCAGGATGCAAAGGTGATTCGTCTGAATAGCAAAGGCATTCTGGAGAATTTCCTGATGAATGATAAATGTGCCGCCGGAACAGGAAGATTTCTGGACGTTATGGCTACAATCCTCCAGGTTCCTATTGCAGAGTTTGAGACCCAGGCCAGATCCACCAAAGAGCCGGCGAAAATATCCAGTACCTGTACCGTATTTGCTGAGTCAGAGGTAATCTCTCAGTTAGCAAACGGAAGTAAGGTAGAATGCGTTATTGCCGGAATCTGCAACTCTGTGGCAAGTCGTGTGGCCGGACTGGCAAAGCGGGTTGGCGTAAAAGAGGAAGTATTCATGAGCGGCGGCGTTGCAAGAAATGGCGGTGTTCGTGATGCTCTGGAACGAGAGCTTCAGGTATCTATTAAATATTCGGAGCATTCCCAGCTAATGGGAGCGCTGGGAGCAGCTCTGTTCGCATACGAAAAGATTGGAGCAGCAGAGTAGTAGAGAAGCTAGAAATGTAGCGCGGCAGTAAAGCTGCAAATACAGAAAAGTAAAAAAGCTGAAGCGAATTAAAATCAGATAATCAGTTATTCATAGTGAAAAAGCCGGAGCAAAAATACATATTGTAATTTTTGTTTACTAAATCATTCGTGCAAAATTTTTATTTATTATAGAGGTCAAAAGAAGTTAAAAAATTGAGCAAGTGGAAATCTTGCCGATTCATTGAAGGGCGCAGATATTTGCGCAGAGTGGAGGCAGCCATGGGCGAGGAAGCAAAGCCGAAATACATACCGGATCCTAATTCGGCGAAAGCAAAGTTAGGTAAGATTGCGAAAGAGCATTATGATAATTTATGGATTGCAAAGGAGAAGGGTGAGATGATCGGCTGGTGTGCCAGCAACTTTCCCCAGGAGATCTTTCAGACTCTCGGACTCACTGTCTGTTATCCGGAAAATCAGGCGGCAGCCATTGCAGCAAGAGGGGGCGGGGGACGCCTTTGTGAAGTAGCAGAGGGAGAGGGCTACTCCAATGATATCTGTGCTTATGCCAGGATCAGTATTGCATATTCTCAGGTTAAGGACATTGAGGAGCAGAATATGCCTCAGCCGGATTACCTGTTATGCTGCAATAATATTTGCAACTGTATGATTAAATGGTATGAGAATTTAGCGAAGGAATTGAATATTCCAATGATACTCATTGATATTCCCTTCAATCCTGATTATAAAGTATCGAAAGAAGAGATTGCTTATGTGAAAGGGCAGTTTCTGGATGCCATCAGACAATTGGAAGAGATTACAGGCAAGAAGTGGTCCGATGAGAAATTTGAAGAAATTATGAAGATCTCCAACCGTACCTCAAAGGCTTGGTTAGAGGCAACCAGCTTCTGCAAATACAATCCTTCTCCACTTAATGGTTTTGACTTAATGAATCATATGGCGGTGGCAGTCTGTGCCAGAGGAACCGTGGAAGCGGCAGAAGCCTTTGAACTTTTGGCTAAGGAATACGAAGAAAGCGTAAAGAATGGCACCAGCACCTTCCGTGCGGAAGAGAAGCACCGCATCATGTTTGAAGGAATTGCCTGCTGGCCCCATCTTAGATTTACCGCAACAGAGCTTAAATCCAGAGGGATAAACCTGGTTGCTACGATATATGCTGATGCATTTGGCTTTATTTATGATGACTTTGACGGACTCATTGAAGCTTATTGTAATGTACCGAATGCCATTAATCTGGAGCATGCGAGAGATAAGAGAACAGCTATTGTAAAGAATAATAAGGTAGAAGGCTTGTTAGTTCATGTCAATCGTTCCTGTAAGCTTTGGAGCGGCTTTATGTATGAGATGAGCCGCCAGATTGCCGAGGAATGCAACGTTCCGCTCTCCACCTTTGATGGCGATCAAGCCGATCCCCGCAATTTCTCCGAAGCTCAGTATGAGACGAGAGTCCAGGCGTTGACAGAGATCATGGAAGCAAATAAGGGGGTAAGATAGTATGGCAGCATTACAAGACATCCTTCAGGAGTTTCACCGCATAGCAGCGTCCCCGCAGGAGCAAATGAAACACTATCTTGCGCAGAATAAAAAGATCGTTGTCTGTTCCCCGGTTTACACCCCGGAAGAAGTGATTCATTCCATGGGACTTCTCCCTTTTGGTACCTGGGGTACTGATATGGAAATCAAGGAAGCGAAGGCTTATTTCCCTGCATTTATCTGCTCGGTGATGCAATCCATTCTGGAACTGGGAATTAAGGGTGCTTTCGACGGAGCATCAGCAATTGTAATCCCATCCCTGTGTGACTCTTTAAAATGTCTGGGTCAGAACTGGAAATATGCGGTTCCGGGAATTGAATTTGTTCCTATGACCTATCCGCAAAACAGAAATACCACCTATGGTAAGGAATTTACCAAGGCGGGATATCAAAGAGTGATAGCGGACTTAGAAAGAATCACAGGCGAAACCTTTGAAGATGAGAAATTACATAAATCAATTGAAATATATAATGCACACAACCAGGCAATGAGAGAGTTTTCTGAATATGCGAAGAATTACTCTGTAATCACAGCAGCTGACCGTAATGCAGTGTTTAAGAGTGCTTTCTTCCTGGAAAAGTCCGAACATACGGCACTGATTAACCAGTTGTTAGAAGCACTGAAGGAGACTGAGTTAGCAGATGTGAAGAAGATTCGAATTGTAACTTCAGGTATCCTTGCAGATGCGAAGGAATTATTAGCAATCTTAAACGATAACAATATTCAGGTCGTTGCTGATGACATTGCTCAGGAGTCAAGACAATATCGTGTGGACTGTCCGATCGCGGCAACCGCGCTGGATCGTCTGGCTGAGAAATTTGCAACTATGAATAACTGCAGCGTACTTTACGATGTAAATAAGGGCAGGGCTTCCTACCTGACAGAGCTGGTACAGGAAAATAAGGCGGATGGTATCATCTATGCCCTCACAAAGTTCTGTGATCCGGAAGAGTTTGATTATGTCGTTGTAAAGAAGATCTGCGAAGAAAAGGAAATTCCTTTACTGCTAATCGAAGTTGACAGGCAGATGGTAAATTATGAACAGGTAAGGACTGCAGTTCAGACATTCTCTGAAATGCTTGGTTAGGCTATGAAACTTGAGAGGATTACAATCGGAGAGCAATTTCATAACATTGTGACAAAACGGAAGAATCACCCGGCAATCACCTGGGATGGAGAAATCTATACCTGGGAGGAGCTGGATATCCTCTCTGATAAAATGGCGGTTTCTCTGCTGTATGAAGAGGTAGAGAAGGGAGCGCATTTCGCACTGTGCGGAAAGAATTCGGTGGAATGGATCTGTGCCTTCTTAGCAATTGTAAAGGTTGGAGCGATACCGATTCTGGTCAATCCGAATCTAAAAGAACGGGAAGTGAAATTGCTGTTCGACTACGCGGATGTGGATCAGGTCTATTATGATGATGTATTTGCCGACAATCTGACAGACAGCTTGTACCGAAAATATTTAAAGATCTCCATGGCAAAGGGAATGTTGGAAAATATCCGAAAGGATCAGCAAATCTCTAATGTAGAGAGACAAAAGCTCCTTGCCAGACAGGAAGAGGTAAATTCCCAGGATAATGCCTGCATGCTGTTTACCTCAGGTTCCACCAGCAGACCCAAGGGGGTTATGATCTCCCATTATCAGCTGATGAATATTGCAAGAGAAGCTGCAGGAACGATGCAATGGACGGAGGAGGATCAAATATGTCAGGTACTTCCGATGTTCCACTGCTTTGGCCTATCCACAGGATTGCTTGCCATGTTTGTACACGGAGGCTCAATGCATTTATGCAGCAGTCATAGAACTGGTGTGGTAATGCAATGCATAGAGGAAAACCGATGTACGATTCTAAATGGAGTCCCTTCCTTATTCCTAGCTATCCTATATAGCAAGGAACGGGAAAAATATAAATTAACTACCTTAAAAACCGGAATTATTGCCGGTTCGCCAGTGAGTCAAAGCGATTATATGGCCATAGTGAAAGAGCTGGGTATGGATGGCTTAATGCAATCCTATGGTCAGACAGAAGCATCACCAAGCATTACCTTTACCAGTGTAACCGACCCCATAGATTTGCGTTGCAAGTCCGTAGGAAAGGCCATAAGTAATATAGAACTTAGGATTGCAGATCTGGAAACAGGAAAGTCCCAAAAGCCATATGAGCAGGGGGAAATCTTAATCAAGGGCTATAACGTTATGAAGGGCTACTATAAGAACACGGAAGAGACCCGCAACGTAATCAGTGAAGATGGCTGGTTAACAACCGGAGATCTGGGCCATCTGGATGAGGACGGAAATCTTTACATTACCGGAAGGAAGAAGGATATCATCATCCGCTGCGGTGAGAATATTTCTCCCAAGGAAATAGAGGATGCAGCCCGTGAAAGTAAGGCTATTATTCAGATAAAGGTATTTGGCATACCAATGCCGGTGGTGCAGGAAGAAATCGTAGCTTGTATTGTCACAAACTCCGATGCAGATTTAACGGAGGACGGTTTACGGGAATTATTAAAGAATAAACTGGCAGATTATAAGGTACCAAAATACATATTATTTTTTGAGCAATTTCCTGAAATGACCGGTGGCAAATTAAATGTTCAGGAACTGAAAAAAGAGGCTTTTATTAGAATTCAGTCTAAATAAAGAAATGATGATAAGTAGCTATAACTAAGAAACTATAATAACAAACTATAATAACAAACTATAATAACAAATTATGATAACAAACTATGATGAGAAACTATGATACACCGCAATGAGCGGAAAGATGGAGTTATTGTGAATAAAGCTGTTTCAACTACGACCTCCCTTAGCCTCGCGGCTAAAGGTGTTAGTGTGAGATAGTAAAAAGCATAATTCACATATGGCATCTTGTGGCCATTGGCCAATGAATGTTTGTATGAAATGCGTACAATTCACTTTGTAAATTTATATTAATGATTAAATTTGCAGGATTTCATCAAGAATGGAGGATAATAATGGTTTTTACGGAACAGCACGAATTAATTCGTAAATTAGCAAGAGATTTTGCGCAAAAAGAACTGACACCTGACATTCTCGATCAGGTAGAGGAAACAGGCGTTTTCCCGAAAGAAATTCTGAATAAGATGGGAAAGGCCGGCTTCTTCGGTATCAAGATTCCAAAGGAACTTGGCGGCACAGGAGCGGACACCAGAGCCTATGTAATCGTAATGGAAGAAATCGCAAGAGTGAGTGCAGTGGCAAGCTTATATGTTTCTTCCCCTAATTCCCTGTCAGGCGGACCGTTGCAGTTATCCGGAACTCCGGAGCAGTTAGAGAAGTACCTGAGACCCGTTGTAACCGGTGAGAAGATATTAGCATTTGCATTAACCGAGCCAGGAGCTGGTTCCGATGCAGCCGGTATGACTACCACGGCTGTAGCAGATGGAGATTATTATGTCTTAAACGGCCGTAAAACCTTTATTACCATGGCTCCCTTCTCTGATTTCGCGATCGTTTATGCAAAAACAGACATGACAAAGGGTGCAAAAGGAATCACAGCCTTTATCGTAGATATGACTCTGGAAGGTGTATCCTGTGGAAAGCCGGAACATAAGATGGGCTTGATCGGCTGCGGTACCAGTGACATTATCCTTGAAAATGTTCGTGTACACAAAAGTGATATCTTAGGTGAAATGAATCAGGGCTTTATCAACGCAATGAAGACTCTGGATATCGGCCGTATCGGTGTTGCGGCTCAATCCATCGGTGTTGCTCAGGCAGCACTGGATGAAACCATCAAATACGCAAAGGAAAGAAAGCAATTTGGTAAGAGAATCGCTGATTTCCAAGGCATCAGCTTTATGATTGCTGAGATGGCGACAAAATTAGAAGCTGCAAAACAGTTGTTATACGAGGCTGCATATAAAAAAGACACGAACCAAAATACAACAATGGCTGCTTCCATGGCAAAATGGTTTGCTTCTGAAGCTTGTAATGAAATCTGTGCAAAAGCGGTTCAGATCCACGGCGGATATGGTTATATGAAGGAATACCGCGTAGAACGTCTGTACCGTGATTGTAGAGTATTTACCATTTATGAAGGAACCTCACAGGTTCAGCAGATGGTTATTGCAGGACAATTGCTTAAAAAGTAATAGAACATAATTAGAACAAGATGAAAGAGGGTTCGCTTTTCGGAGAGGAAGAAGCTTCATAAAGTGAAGAAAAAGTATTTCACGAAGTGAAAAAGCGATTCATTTGGAAAGAATCCGCCAGTGATTTCTTTCATAGAATTTGTGCCGGTGTAAGGCGGCGGAATGGAGATAGGAATGAAAGTATTAGTTTGTGTAAAGCAGGTACCGGATACAAACGAAGTTAAAATCGATCCGGTAAAGGGAACCTTAATTCGTGAGGGTGTTCCCAGTATTTTGAATCCAGATGATGCGAATGCGCTGGAAGCAGCGTTAGCATTAAAAGATAAAGACCCATCCATCAATATATCAGTTATCACAATGGGGCCTCCTCAGGCATCCGTGATGTTAAGAGAATGTCTTTCCATGGGTGCAGATGATGCATATCTGCTCAGTGACAGAGCTTTTGGCGGTGCAGACACCTGTGCAACCTCTACAACTCTTGCAGCAGGTATTAGAAAAATCGGTGATGTGGATATCATCTTTGCAGGGCGTCAGGCGATTGACGGTGATACCGCCCAGGTAGGGCCACAGACGGCGCAAAGACTTGATTTACCGGTAGTTACCTATGTTCAGGATGTTCAGGTGAATGGAGATACAGTTACTGTTCAGCGCCAGATGGAAGATGGCTATGAAGTGATTGAGGTACAGACTCCATGTCTGTTAACCGCAGTAAAGGAATTGAATGAGCCTAGATACATGAGTATTTATGGTATCGCCCAGGCATATAAGAAGAACATAACCGTATGGAATCATGACGACGTTAACCTGTCACCGGAGGACTGCGGTCTGACCGCTTCCCCTACTCAGGTATGGCGTTCCTTCACCCCTCCGACCAAAGGTAAGGGAGAGATGTTAAAGGGCAGCGTAAAAGAGATGGCGGCAGAAGTAGTAGCTAAATTAAAAGAAAAGCACGCGATATAGAAAGGCGGAGAACAATGGGCGTTAGAGTTATTAATGATAAATGTAAAGGCTGTACCAAATGCGTTAAGAGCTGTCCGTTCGACGCTATTACCATGGTAAATCGTTTGGCAGTAATCGGAAATGCATGTACCGGCTGCGGTGTATGTGTGGAAGTATGTCCTTTCGATGCCATTGAGAAAACAGAAGGACTGGCAAGTAAAATAGATATCAAGGATTACAAGGGCGTTTGGGTATTCGCTGAACAAAGAGAAGGTCAGCTTATGCCGGTTGTAATTGAGCTTCTGGGAGAAGGAAAGAAGCTTGCAGCAGAGGTTGGTACAGAGCTTTGTGCAGTGCTCTGCGGCGATCAGGTAGAGGACCTGGTAGAGGAATTATATACCTACGGTGCTGATAAAGTGTACCTTGCAGACCATCCAGAATTAAAGAACTATAGAACAGATGCCTATACAAAGGTAATCTATGAAGCAATCACAGAATATAAGCCGGAGATCATTCTTCTTGGTGCAACTCATATCGGCAGAGACTTAGGACCATGTCTTGCAGTTCGCTGCGGAACAGGTTTAACTGCTGACTGTACGAAATTAGAAATCGATCCTGAGGATAAAAAGATTAAGCAGACCAGACCTGCCTTCGGTGGTAACCTGATGGCAACCATCGTATGCCCGAACCATCGTCCGCAGATGTCAACCGTACGTCCTGGCGTTATGGAGAAAGCAAAGTACGAGCCGGAAAGAAAAGGCGAGTGCGTAAAACTTACAGTAGAATTTAAGAAAAATGATATTAGAACCAAGATTGTTGAAATAGTAAAGAAAGCAACTGAGATGGCATCCCTCACGGAAGCGGAAGTTATTGTATCCGGTGGCAGAGGCCTTGCAAAGCCGGAAGGTTTTGAATTACTAAAACAGCTTGCTGAAAAATTAGGAGGAACAGTAGCTTCCTCCAGAGCCTGTGTAGATTCAGGCTGGATTGATCATTCTTATCAGGTAGGACAGACAGGAACCACCGTTAAGCCTCGTATCTACGTAGCTTGCGGTATCTCCGGTGCAATTCAGCATTTGGCTGGTATGCAGTCTTCTGATTACATTATTGCAATCAATAAGAATGAAAATGCTCCCATCTTTGAAGTAGCAGATTACGGTATCGTGGGTGACCTCTACCAGGTAATTCCTGCTATTATGGAGGAGCTTGATAACATTGCCGACAAGAATTAAGATATAGATTTCGTTAGTGCCCAGAAAGGCCCTTTGCAAGATGAGAAGCAAAGGGCTTTTTCTGTGGGGAAAATTCTTATTATAATTGAGTTAAGTATCAAAACCTAAGAATCAGATCGAATTATAAATGGAAACGTATGTTCTTTTTTGTCGACTTATTCCATATTTTATGCTATACTATCCATATGGTAACAGGGAAACCAGTTTTAACAGTTACAGGCAAGAAGTCCCCCTCCTCTATAGGTGGTGGGATGAATTGTATAAAATAATTAAGAACATTCGTTCGTTTTGCGGATTGATTTGTTCTCGGAAATGTGTTATAATATAGTCAGTCGATAATGATGGAAGGAGCTGATATATTATGGAACTGGATAATAATGCGCATTCAGTATTTTTGTTATATTACCATCTCATTCTGGTGATTAAATACCGCAGGAATGTAATCACTGATCCTATCTCAAACAGGGCAAAGGAAATATTTGAATACATTGCACCAAATTATGCCATCACTCTGGTGGAGTGGAACCATGACAAAGACCATGTCCATATCCTGTTTAAGGCTCATCCGAAAACTGAGATCAGCAAGTTCATTAATGCCTATAAGAGTGCTAGCAGCAGGCTGGTCAAGAAAGAAAATCCTGTGATACGGGAAAAACTGTGGAAAGAGAACTTCTGGAGTCAGAGCTTCTGCCTGCTCACCTCAGGAGGAGCCCCTATTGATGTAATTAAGAAGTATATTGAAAGTCAAGGTGAGAAGCGATGATGAATACAGCCTATCAATTTCGCATTTATCCTACCAACGGGCAGAAAGAGTTAATGGCCAAAACCTTCGGATGTGTACGGTTTATTTATAACCGGATGCTGTCTGATCGGATCGAATACTATGAAAAGACGAAAAAACAATTGAATAATACCCCGGCACAGTACAAAGATGAATTTCCTTTTCTGAAAGAGGTGGACAGCCTTGCCCTTGCAAATGCCCAGGTCAATCTGAACAAAGCGTACAGCAGCTTTTTCCGTCAGAAGGAAAATGGTTTTCCGGGATTCAAGAATAAAAAGAGTCATCAGAGCTATACCACGAATCTGGTAAACAACAACATATCGCTGTGTGACGGTTTCCTGAGACTGCCAAAGCTGGGCAGTATAAAAATCAGACAGCACCGTGATATACCGGAAGGATATCGGCTCAAGTCCGTAACAGTAAGCAGGAATGCAGCAAGTGAATATCACGCAAGTATACTTTACGAACAGGAAGAGGAAATAAAGGAAATAAAACTGGAAGAGATAAAGGAAGACAGAATTCTTGGAATTGATTTTTCGATGAAGGAGCTGGCAGTATTCTCGGATGGGAAAAGCGCAGGATATCCAGGATATTACCGGAAAAGTAAGGAACAACTGGCAAGGGAGCAAAGGAGACTGTCAAAGTGCAGAAAGGGAAGCAGGAATAGGGAGAAACAGAGATTAAAAGTGGCAAAACTCCATGAGAAGGTATCAAGACAGAGGAAGGATTTCCAGCATAAACTCAGTAGGCAGATAACCAATGACTATGAAGTAGTATGTGTGGAGACCCTGAGTATGAAGGGAATGTCACAGGCACTGAATTATGGGAAAAGCGTACACGATAACGGTTTCGGGATGTTTGTGAGCTTCCTGGAATATAAGTTGAAAAGGGAAGGGAAGAAATTGATCAGGGTAGACCGTTGGTATGCGAGCTCTAAGACCTGCAGCAGATGTGGACGGGTAAAGAAGGAATTGCACTTAAGCGAAAGAATCTACCAATGTGAATGTGGGAACCGGATGGACAGGGATGTCAATGCAGCAATCAATATCAGGGAAGAAGGGAAAAGGCTTCTGACCGGATAAAAATAAAAGGAACCGTGGGGCACACGGGGATAGCTTGCAGATACTTGGTACAGTAGTACCATTGAACAAGAAGCCCCCACTTCTACAAGTGGTGGGAGTATGTCACACAATATAATATGGAAGGTAGGGTACAGGAACTCGCAGTGTCCAGTGCAACTGTGGAACTTGCAGCCGCCGCATTAAAGTGTGAGCCAAAGAGGATTGCAAAAACTCTATCCTTTCTGGTCGAGGGACATCCGG
>JAQZBD010000065.1 GCA_029239235.1 Herbinix sp. | reverse complement strand
TATGGTACTATATATGCGAACGAAGACAAAAGTCGACTACCATTAGAAGCAACATCATAGCGACTATAAGGAAGAGATTAGGAGGATGAAAAATGAAGGCATTTGTTAAAAGAATTGTCATGTTCTTTTGCGTTGTACTCATCGTGCCCGCTGTTATAGGCATGAATATCTCAGCAGTACAGGCAGCAGCAACACCGTACTTTTCCAAAACCAAAGTTACCATTGCTGGAAAGGGCGAGACCTATCAAATGGTAATCAAAAGTAAAGTGGCAAAAAGTACCTACAAGTGGAGCACGTCAAATAAGGCGATAGCTACCGTTACTAAGAATGGTGTGGTCACCTCCGTAAATAAGGGAACAGCCACAATTAAATGTAAAATTACATACCCATCAAAAAAGACTAAAACACTATCTTGTAAAGTTACAGTTACCATTCCTGCAACTGATGTTGAGATATCAAATACTACACTAACGAATGGGGCTCAAAGAATCACTCTGGGTTCCACCATGGATTTTGATTGCACCTTAACACCTTCTAATACTTCAGATCAGGTTTATTGGTCCATCGGAAAAGAAGGAGATCCTGACTGCATTCGAATTGATGATGCCAAAGCAGGTAAAATTACTGCTATGAAAGCGGGAAAGGTTACTCTTAGAGTAGCAGCCGTAGGTACTGCAACGCAAGCAGCTGCCGTTAAAAGTATTGTGGATGATTCATTAATTATTGAGGTTGTAGGACCTACTGCAGCGGTTAATAGTGTTGATATTAAAGATTCCAATACAATCGTAACCGTATTCGGCAGTCCCGTATTAGAGAGTACCGTTATTGGTGCAAACGGAATATTATCCAGTAATATAGAAATCACCCTCAGAAAAGATACCAAGGGTGTACTGGGAAGTGATCCCGGAACTTTGAAGGCAAGTCTGTCCACCGATAAAAAGACGCTTACAATAACGACGGAAAAAGCGATGAGTGGTAATTATGGAATTAATTTTACTACCAATATCAAAACTACAGATAATATCGCTTTAGAAGCATATTATAAGGCGATGACTTATTCCGATGGAAGTGGTCCATATATTGTTCAAACTACTCTGGATGATTCAGGTCTGGTTTCAACAATTCAATTTAATGAGGTGGTTAACTTTGATAATCTGAAGGTTTCAGGTGCGACCTTGGTAAATTCAACGGTTGCAGCAGATGGATCCACACTCACTTTATTAAATAATAAAATGAATTATGTTATTTCAGATGATAAGAAATCCTTATCTATCAACCTGAGTGGCATGGCATTAGCGGATCGAGGAAAGCTATTCTCGGTTTATATCTCCGGTATTAAAGATACAGCAGGAAATGTACCTGCAACCGTATATGTGACAGCCTACCTGCAAACAGATACTTCACCTAAGCCACAAGCTAGAGTGGTGTCTGTGGCTCGAACCGCATACAATACCATCACTGTAACCTTTAACCGATCCATTCAAACACCCGGCTATATCAGCGTCAGTGGAGGAAGCTGGATACCAGGTAGAGTTGATGATACGAATAAATTGAAAGTTAATTACCCATTAAGCACCGCAGAAGCGGCATACACAGGAGCAAAGTCGGTCCAGGTCGGACATTATAACAGCTATAATGTAATTCCTACTGATACAAGTGCAAGTACAATGCAGAGCTACATGGTAGATTTCACCGCGGATACAATACCGCCTACAATGACCCAGTATACTTATGATGCGGATACCAATATCATGACCTTAACCTTTAGCGAGAGTGTGAGCTTGGTTACAACATCGGGTATCTTATCCGCTAAATATGTATCAGCAAACGATGAAATATCTCCAAACACCAATATTGCCTATACACAAGTGACTCATACCTTGGGTAATAATATCATTCAATTAAAGCTATCTAGTATCAGCTTGTTGGGGATGTATACCTTTACCATTCAACCGGGATTTGTATATGATAATTACAGGAATACAAACATTGCAAGGGATATCACCATTAACAATACCTCGAGTACCTCAGCAGAATTACCGGCTCCTTACAGACTATACCAGTCCACAACGAATCCGGATCAGGTTATTGTTGAATTTGCAAATAAGCTGGATAAGACCTCTGCCGAAACAATCGGTAATTATGTCATTACAGGTGTTACCATTATCAAAGCAGAATTAACAAAGAATACCTCGGATACGGGAGCTACAGTTACACTTACCATGGCTTCAGACGGTGTGGCAGTAACAGTGGTACGTCCGGTTACAATTACCGGAGTGAGGGGGTATAATAATAGCTATGGTGCAATTAAGGGTTATTCAGGAAGCTTAGAAATCAAGGAAAATAAAAAGCCTTCCTATACAGGCATAAGCTTTGATAGTGTAACAAAGAATACGATAAAGATAAATTTTGATGAAGCAATTCAAGGAACAATGGTGGTTCAGGTTACCCAGATTAACGGTTCCTATTCTTCCGTAATTCCGAATACAGTATCAATCAGCGGAAACAACGTAAATATTACGCTCTCTTCCGTAGTTCCAAGTGGCAGTTACCTAAAGGTTGATATCATAACCAATAGCATAACCGACTTGGCTGGTAATGCCTCAAAAGCTATGGCTCCTAACTTTAATGTACCAACATACTACTAAAATTAAGAGGGTATCGGAGACAAATAAATATTATTGTTAGTGCAAGTATAAGAAACCGGGAGCTGAGAGTAGCTCCCGGTTGACTTACATAATCATAATAAAGTATGTGAATCATGATAGTGTTATCAGTTGTTAACACAGGGTGATTGACTTACCTGTCTTATTGGAGAAAATAAAATTAGGTGAATGGACTATCTTTGCAAAGTACTACTCAGTTAAATGGGTTATCAGACATAGAAAGGCAGGAAAAAACAATGTACGAGTTTAAAGAAGAGTACAGGACCGGAATCGAAAGCATTGATATGGAGCACATGAAGCTGTTTGAGATAGCTAATAAAGCATATGATACGCTGATGGACGAATTTATTCCGGATAAATATGATTATATTATTGAGATATTGGACGAATTAGCCTCTTATTCAGCGATTCATTTCCAGCATGAAGAGGAATATATGATGAGCATTCGATATAAGAAGCTGTTTACACAAAAGGCTGAGCACCAGGATTTTATGGATAAAATAGCAGCCTTTAACCTACATGATATTGACGGCGATCAAAATGATACAATCATGGAGATTCTCCAGTTCCTGACTGACTGGCTGGTGGAACATATTGTGGGTAGTGATAAGTTAATAGGGCAAGCGGAATAAGCATGAAGTAAAAAGGTAGTCCCGAATAAACTCAGAGTTTATTCGAGGCTACCTTTAGTAATATGGAAATGAAATTGTAAACTATCTGCGCCATTCACATAGAGGCGAGAGTATATATTACGGATTTATTCTCGAATGTGATGGATCACCGAAGTCTCTGGTAAAGATATCACTCCGCTCCAGAAGACTTTCAACCGTATCTAAGCCTAATCGGTGGAGCAGCTCAATTACATAAGGATTATCAATTGGGGTAGGATAAGGCGCCGCATTACCATATTCCTCAACGTGTACACGTCCTTCTTCATGAGGAATGAGTACCTTGGGGCCGCCAACACAACCACCAACACAACCCATACCTTCAAAAAAATTAGCACTGGTATTGCCGGAGAGAATATCGTTAATCATAGCCTTACATGCTGGCACTCCATGAGCCTGCTGGGTGTGAATACCGATCTTACGATTCGGATTAAGACGCATTACGGTTGAACTGACAGCCTCACTAACGCCGCCGGTATGTGCATAGATTCTGCCGGCGCGGGAGGAATGATCTTTGTCGCTTTCTTCCATGTCTGCAGGATTAATCTCCATGATATTGAAGATGTCTTGGATTTCTTGGAAGGTTAGAACATAATCAACTGCGTCTGCAATATCCTTTTCTTTGGCCTCTGCTTTTTTTGCCATGCAAGGACCGATGAATATAGTGAGAGCATCCGGGTGAAGAACCTTTACTGCTCGTCCGCTGGCAATCATTGGTGAAACAGCGGGTGGAACGTGTGGAACTAAATCTTTGTATACCTTACGAATCATGGCAATCCACATTGGACAGCAGCAGCTGGTTAGCTGATAGTCAGATTCGGATACAATATTTTTGTCAAATTCCAATGCCTCCTTTAAGGTTAAAATATCCGCAAAGAGAGCAACCTCAATCATACCGTCAAACCCAACAGCCTTAAGCGCGCTGCGTAATTTACCAGGAGTCACCTCACTGCTGAACTGGCCATGAAATGCTGGAGCCACAAGTGCATATACTAAGCCTTTATGAGAACGTATTGCCTGGAGTGCCGGAATTACATCCTTACTGGTTTTCAAATTCTTAGCCCGGCATTCCTGGACACAGATGGAGCAACCGGTACATGCCTCTTCATCAATAACCATCTCACCGGATTCTCCTGGGTGAATTGCGTGGAAGGGACAGACCTTCACACAGTTGCGCTCTTCTCCCTCACAGTGACATTCACCGGAATACCATACAAGGGGATGCTTTTCAGGATGAAGAAGACAATCTAGCTGGTGGGTATCATAAAGTTCCATTTTTTCTAAAAAGCTGGAATCTTTTTCTTTTAAAGTCCTAACTAAAACTTCATAATAAAGTTCTTCAAATGTTTTCATAGGTGCCACCTAATTTCCTTTCTATTAGGGAATATTCTTAATAAATTCCATGCGCACATGGTACAAAAGCAGGTGAGAATAGTTTTTTGTGAGTGCTCTCTTGAATTTTCTTCATTGTATATCAATTGGAAATAAAAATCCATCCAATCGTGGGAATAATATTGCATAATAGTTATTATTCACATAAATACTGTTAATATGTTATCAGAAGTGTTTTTTTAAAGCTTCGTGCTTTACTAAGATTTGGATTTGATTTATAATAAAAGGCGTGGTAAATCTAGGTACAGTTATGAAAAATGTTAGATATGGAGAAGAAAATTGAAAAAACGTAATCATAGCGGTTGGACGAAAGCTGGTTGGCTTTTGTTTTATTTATATATTGTTTTATTATCTTATTTTCTGTTTTTTAGTGAGCACTATGGAAGGGATGGTACATCCCAGGATTATCGATATAACTTGGTTTTATTTAAAGAGATTAAGCGTTTTATTCAATACCGGCATATACTTGGTCTGGAAAGCTTTGTAGTAAATATTATGGGTAATGTATTAGCCTTCGCACCTTTCGGCTTCCTATTGCCCATGTTGAATAAAAGATACCGTGGGTTCTTTACCACAGCCTTTTTGAGTTTTATTTTTACCTTGGCTGTGGAGCTGGTTCAGTTATATTTTAAGGTTGGGATATTTGATGTAGATGATATATTTTTAAATACGGTCGGAGGAGTCCTGGGATATATTTCATATCGTATCTTTCATGCCTTGTTTTTGAAATCAGGGAAGAAGAATCAAAAGAGTAGGAGGAGCTAAGTATGCTATTTAAGAAAGAAAAGGAAATGATTCATTTTTCCGGGCGAAGGCATACAAAGACTGGGATTGCATCAACAATCATTGGTGGAGGAGTAATTCTGGGATTTTTGATACTCAGCATTCTCTCCAGTACCGCCCGAGGAAACGGTGGAATACTTTTGGGCGTCTTTGGGATTTTGCTATTTGCAATATCGATTTTTGGATTTTATTTGGCCTATAAAGCGTTTAAGAAAAAGGATATTTTTTATCGATTTCCAATCCTAGGAGCGGTTTTAAATGGCATCATGGCAATTTTATTTTTAGTACTTTATATATTGGGCTTTATTGTATAAGTCCTTGGGAGGGCAAACCTTCGTAAAAAGAAGGAGGAAGAAGACTTCCTTTAAAAATCGGAAGGAGAAATCCTTCTTAAATCGGGAGGAGAATCCTTCTTAAAAGCAGGAGGAGAAATCCTCCTAAAAAACTGGAGGAGTGAAATATGACAAGATTAGAACAGCAGATAAATTTCATTATGGAGGTGGACAAGCTTAAGAATATTGTTCGGCAGAACTATCTGGCGGACGGTAGCCGCCGAGAGGATGATGCGGATCATTCCTGGCATTTGGCCTTAATGTGTGCTATTTTAAGTGAACATTCCAATCAAGAGATTGATCTAGTAAAAACCATGGTCATGGTTTTAATCCACGACATTGTTGAAATTGATGCCGGGGATACCTATGCCTATGATGCGGAATTTAATTTGTCAAAGCAGGAAAGAGAGTTGGCAGCAGCAGAACGAATCTTTCATTTACTCCCCGAGGATCAGGCTAAGGAAATGCGCAGTCTGTGGGATGAATTTGAAGCAAATGAGACACCGGAAGCAAAGTTTGCATCTACTTTAGATCGCGTTCAGCCATTTTTATTAAATGCAGCAAGTGAGGGTAAGTCCTGGAAAGAACATGGCGTAACCTTCTCACAGGTAATGAAGCGAAATGAGGTAACGCCTGAAGGCTCAGAGGCGTTATGGAAGTATCAATATGAGTTAATGAAGAAGCAGGTGGAACTGGGAAATCTAATTAATGAATAATTGGAGGATGAGTATGAAATACAAGGATTTATTTAATGAAGATAATGAGACCATTAGAGAGAGATATGAACTGGCGATGGAACGGATTGAGCTGATCCTACAGGAAAAAACCGTCGGAGAACGCTTATACCCATATTTTCAAAGCGTGGTATCCTTTGTACTAATGGTGAAGAATGTTGTAACCATGGTGGAGGAGGAGAAATTAAAGACCCTTACAGAACAGGAGTTAAAGGCATTAAATAAAGCTTTATATAATGATATTGCCGGTGAGAACTACCTTGTCAGCTTTACAAATCCAACCTATGCCTGCGGACAATTAGGTGATAGATATGGTAAGATTTTATCCTTCCTTTTCACGGAGCTGCGATCCATCCTGGTATTTGCTTTTGAAAATCGACTGTATGAGCTTACTATTTATTTAGAGCTTTTCATCGAGATCTATAATTACTTTGAAGAAGAGGATGATTATACCTATAAGGATGTAAAGAGAGCGGTATACGATTTTATGAGCGACTACTGCGATATTTTGGTAGCTGCAAGAAATAGAGAGCTGCTGGATCCGGAAGCCTCCTTTGCAACTGATATTATTATGAACAGCGATTTGAATGATATCCGCTACCTCTATTATTTTGGTGAGCACATTACAGATAATGAGATCAAAACAGCAAAGTTTTTAAATTCTTTGTCCGAGGAACAGGTAAAGGCTATGGCGGATACCTATACCGAAGGATATCGAATGGGCTTTATCAATGGAAGGAAGGATTTAAGCAAGAAGAAAATTGTAAATATTCGTTATCCAATAGGCTTTGAGCGAATGGTTTACTATGCGATATTAAACTTCAAACAGCTGGGACTGGAGACTACGATTTATCGTGCTGCCTATCATGCAATTAATAAGCGCCAGCATTTAAAAATTGGCTATCATTCCACTAGTCCAAATAAGCAGTATGATTATGATCATCGCTTTGATATAGGATTATTTTTTGATAAAGCATTCCAGCAAAGAAAGATTGAAAGTGTTAAGCTTGCCTACGAGCAATTGAAGGATAATGCATCTGTTTATGCGGGACCTGCCGTGATTGAAGTATTCGGAGAAGAGTTATTTGCTCCGGAGGATAAAAAAGAAGCAGTGAAGCTGGACAAGCGCCAGCAGAAGCTAACCGTGGAATGTGCAAATGAAGAGAATATGCTGATGCAGGAATATCTGAGGATGGAGGAGGTTTCCTTCACCATTATTGCCTATCCGTTACCTGAGATTGGAAAGGATTATGAAGAGATTTTTGCCGAGACAGTAAAGGTGAATACGCTTGATAGCAATGAATACAGCAGAATACAGCAATCAATTATCGATGCCCTTGACCAGGGAGATTATGTAAGAATTCTTGGAGCAGGAGAAAATCGCACAGACTTGCAGGTAAAGCTCTATCCGCTTAAGGATGCAACCAAGGAAACCGGTTTTGAGAACTGTATTGCAGATGTTAATATCCCGGTTGGTGAGGTGTTCACTTCACCTGTTTTAACCGGAACTAACGGAAAGTTGCATGTACCTAAAATATACCTGCTTGATTTGGAGTATAAAGAGTTAGAGCTTGAATTTAAGGATGGTATTACGGTGGATTACACCTGTGGGAATTATTCGGATGATACCAAGAATAAGAATTTCGTTAAAGAGAACCTGCTATATAATAGGGAGTTCCTGCCTATGGGAGAATTTGCGATCGGTACAAATACTACAGCTTATGTTATGGCAAGAAAATTTGATATTGCACAGAAGCTGCCAATCTTAATTGCAGAAAAGACAGGACCACATTTTGCCATCGGTGATACCTGCTATAAAATGAGCGAGGATGTTAAACTCTTTAATCCCGATGGAAAAGAAGTTGTGGCTCGTGACAATGACATCTCTCTTCTTCGCAAGACAGATGTATCGAAGGCGTATTTTAATTGTCATACGGATATTACTCTGCCATATAACGAAATAAAAGAAATAACTGTTTATCGTAAAGATGGGTCTATCATTCCAATCATTAGTGATGCAAGATTTGTATTACCGGGGACAGAAGCATAATAATGAACTTGCAATAATGAACTTGCAATAATGAATATGCAATAATGAACATGTAATAACTAACATACAATAACTAACATGCAATAATTAACATTCATTAATAAACATCCAATAATAAACATCCTAGGAGTCTAAATAATTCTTGCTCCTAGGAGTTTCCTTTGAAGTTAGCTTTGTATTAACATGTCGCGGGACGGCAGGCGGAGGTATTATGCTGAAAATAACAAATTTATCTAAGAGCTACAAAAGTGATAAGAAGGCGGTTGACAGCCTAAATCTACAAGTTGATAGTGGCGATATCTTTGGTTTTATTGGGCATAACGGTGCTGGTAAAACCACTACGATTCGAGCTGTGGTAGGTATCCTCGATTTTGAGGAAGGAGATATTACCATTGACGGAATATCGATAAAAGACAATCCGGTAGCCTGTAAACAAAAGATGGCATATATTCCGGATAATCCGGATCTGTATGAACATTTGTCGGGTATCGCCTATCTTAACTTCATTGGAGATATCTATCAGGTTGGAAAAGCAGAGCGTATGGAGTTAATTGAAAGGTATGCCAATGCCTTTGAGCTGACACCGAATTTGGGCGACAGTATTTCTTCCTATTCCCATGGTATGAAGCAAAAGCTTGCCATTATATCGGCCTTTATACATAAGCCCAAGCTTTTAGTACTGGATGAGCCCTTTGTTGGTCTTGACCCGAAAGCTGCTTATACTTTGAAACTATTTATGTCAGACCTTTGTAAAGAGGGAAGTGCCATTTTTTTCTCTACCCATGTGCTTGAAGTAGCAGAAAAGCTTTGTAATAAGATTGCAATCATTAAGGGAGGAAGACTGGTATCCTGTGGCACCACGGAAGAGGTGAAAGGCAATAGCAGTCTGGAAGACGTTTTCTTGGAGTTAATAGAAACGAAATGATAGCTATTCAAATATTATTAGTAGGATGGTGATTGCGTTGAAAAAGGTTATGCGACTATTAAGTGTGGAGTTATGGGCAGTTCTTACAGATATGCTATCACTGGGCAAGTCCAGGACAAAGAAGCCAAAGGTTCTTTATGCTGGTTTACTGTTTTTCGTTGCGGTGCTCAGTGTCGTATCTTTTATGTACAGCTTAATGATTGGCACAGTTTTAAGGATGAATCAAAGTCTGGAGTATCTGCCGGCAATTATAATGGCGGCTGCTTGTGTAATCATTGTTATGACAACCGTGTTTAAGGTAAAGGGAACCGTATTTGGCTTTCGAGATTATGATCTGTTGATGTCCTTGCCGGTGAGTATTAGTGAGATTATTGCCTCTAGGTTAGTAATACTGTATTCCTTTAATTTTATTTTTGTTATCATCTTGATCGTGCCGATGATGGCGGCTTACGGAATATTGGCACAGCCAAGTATATTATTCTATCTTATTTGCAGCATCGTTATGTTCTTTCTTCCTCTAGTGCCAATTGTAATCGCTTCATTTTTGGGAACAGCCATTGCTCTTGCAGCTTCGAAATTCCGACATCAGAATGTGCTTAACATATTGTTTTCCATAGGATTAATGGTAAGCTTTATCGGATTATCCTTTTTATTCGATGGGAACGAACAGCAGCTTACAGATCTGGGAAGAACTATGATCAATCAAGTGGAATCCATTTATCCTCTAGCTCCGCTGTTTTTAAAAGCGGTAGTAGAATATGATTTATTTGCTCTGGTTCTGTTTATTGGCATATCAATCTTAGCTTTTTTTCTATATACCGTATTAGTAAAGATCATATTTAAAAAGATGAATACCGCTATGATGACAGGAACGGCAAGAGCTAATTTTAAAATGAGGGAGTTAAAGACCTCCTCGCCCTGGAAGGCTCTTTATATAAAAGAAGTGAAAAGATTTTTTGCCTCTCCGTTATATGTTTTAAATACGGGGATAGGTATTGTTCTGCTTACGATAGGAACAATTGCAATCATATTTGTGGACTTGGGAACCTTGTTAGGAGATCCTTTAGCGGCTGCCCAGATAACAGTGAATTTTCCGCTTGCGATATCCTTTTGTGTGGTGATGACTTGTCCATCTACCGCTTCTATTTCGTTAGAGGGTCGCAGTCTATGGATTATGAAATCCTTACCGGTAACTTACAAACAGGTATATATCTCAAAGGTGGCTGTTAATTTTTCGATCGTGGCACCGGCAATTCTGGATGCTGCTATTATTGGCTATGTGTTAAAACTAGGAATGACGGAGACTTTTCTCTTGGTTTTGGTGACAACAGCAAGTGCGGTATTCGTATCCCTTCTCGGACTATTACTCAACTTGATTATGCCCAACTTCACCTGGATTTCTGAAGTGACAGTGATTAAACAAAGTGCGGCTATGATAGTAATGATTTTTTTAGGCTTTACTTACGTGGGAATACAAATCCTGCTTCTGTTTGCAATCAGATCTTTCCTGCTGGTATATGGAGTATTTCTTATATTGACGATTGTATTGAATATCATCCTATACGTGGCATTAATCACATATGGAAAGAAGAGATATATGGAGCTTTAAAGATGCAAATGGATTTAGCTTGCCGAGTTATTTTTACTCATACAGATTAACCTTACTTATATATAATCATTTATTTATTAGAGTGTCTTATATAAACCATAAGAAATAATCCGGCAAAAATTAACGACAAAGAGAATGTAATATGCTAAAATGTGAACAAAGTGGATCAAGCATTTGAACCATAGTTATAGTGGTTTTGATCCATCTATGTGCAAACACTATATACTACATCATAGTTTGCAGCTTATGCTGTTATTCATGACATGTGAATTGGTCTTCCGATTCATCTTGTATGCAAAATGGAGGTATTTCGAATGGATTATAAGAAGGCAGGAGTAGATATCGAGGCTGGATATAAAGCAGTTGACCTAATGAAGGAACATATCAAAGGGACAATGCGTAAGGAAGTATTATCAGATATCGGTGGCTTCTCAGGAGCATTTTCATTAGAGAGCTTTAAAAATATGGAGCAGCCAACCTTGGTTTCAGGAACAGATGGTGTCGGAACTAAGCTTAAGGTTGCTTTTATCTTAGATAAGCATGATACCATTGGTATTGACTGCGTTGCAATGTGTGTAAACGATATTGCATGTGCAGGCGGTGAACCTCTGTTTTTCCTGGATTATATCGCATGTGGAAAAAATGAGCCGGAAAAAATTGCTACAATTGTGAAAGGTGTAGCAGAGGGCTGCAAACAGGCAAATGCAGCCTTGATCGGTGGAGAAACAGCAGAGATGCCCGGTTTTTACCCTGTGGAGGAATATGATTTGGCTGGGTTTGCGGTTGGTATCGTTGACCAGAAGAAGTTAATTACCGGAGCATCCCTAAAGCCGGGAGATACTTTGATTGGTATTGCATCCTCCGGTATTCATAGCAACGGCTATTCCTTAGTAAGAAAGGTCTTTCGTATGCAAAGAGATGTTCTGGATACGTATTATGAATCCTTGGGCACAACCTTAGGGGAGGTGTTATTAACTCCTACTAAGATATATGTAAAAGCGTTACAAGGCTTAAAGAATGGCGGAATAACAATAAAAGCCTGCAGCCATATTACCGGTGGCGGCTTCTATGAGAACATTCCAAGAATGCTGCCGGAAGGCATTCATGCAATGATTAAGAAGAATAGTTATGATATTCCTCCAATCTTCCATATGCTTTCTAAGGACGGCGATATTGAGGAGCAGGTAATGTATAATACCTATAACATGGGTATTGGTATGTTAATTGCAGTAGACAGTCAGGATGTGGACAAAGCTATGAAGCTGATCAACGAATCAGGGGAAAAGGCTTACATTGTCGGAGAGACTATCAGCGGTACGAAGGGAGTAAGCTTATGCTAAAGCTCGCCGTTCTAGTATCAGGCGGAGGAACGAATCTTCAGGCATTGATAGATCAAATAGAACAGAATAAGCTTACCGGTGTGAAAATTGAAGTAGTTATAAGCAATAAAGCAGGAGTACAAGCTTTAACAAGAGCCAAGCAGCATGGGATTCCATCCGAAGTTATTTTGAAAAAGGAGTACACAGAAACGGAAGAGTTTGGAGAGGCATTATTAAAACTGCTTGATCGTTATCAAGTTGATTTGATTGTGCTTGCCGGTTGTCTGTTCATTATTCCGGAACAGATAATTGAGTCATACAGAAATCGGATCATCAACATCCATCCGGCTCTGATTCCCGCCTTCTGTGGGGATGGCTATTATGGTTTGAAGGTACATAAAGCTGTACTTGCCCGTGGAGTTAAGGTTACAGGTGCAACCGTCCATTTTGTTGATGAGGGCACAGATACAGGACCAATCATTTTGCAAAAAGCTGTAAATGTACAGCCAGGCGATACGCCTGAGCTCCTTCAACAAAGAGTGATGGAGCAGGCAGAATGGGAGCTACTCCCTATGGCGGTTCAATTAATTGCTGATAATAGAATAATGGTGGAAGATAATATTGTTATCATAAAGGATACCATAATGGAATAGAACGGAGCATAAAAACAGATGGTGGGTGATATAGCTACTTTCTGTTTTTTGCATAATCAAGGTTAACGTGAACATACATAGTGCACGAAGTAGAGTCGTTTTTATGTTTCTATTGATTGAATGGTAAGATTTAAATTTGGAGGAATGAAGGATGAAGGTTTTAATTATCGGTAGCGGCGGAAGAGAACATGCAATCGCATGCAAGGTTGCTCAGAATCCCAAGGTTAAGCATTTATATTGTGCTCCGGGAAATGCAGGCATTGCGGGTGTTGCTGAGTGTATAGAGGTAGGAGTTGGTGAATTTGAGAAGCTTGCTGATTTTGCCGAGAGAGAAGAAATTGATCTTACAATTGTAGGACCGGATGATCCCTTGGTGGGTGGTATAGTAGACGTCTTCGAGGAAAGAGGACTGCGTGTGTTTGGACCCAGAAAAAATGCGGCGGTTATTGAAGGCTCAAAGGCATTCTCTAAGGATTTAATGAAGAAATATCAGATACCATCAGCTGCCTATGAGACTTTTGATCATCCTTCTGATGCGATTGCTTATTTGAATAATAACAGTAAATATCCCATTGTTTTAAAAGCAGACGGACTTGCTCTGGGCAAAGGTGTATTGATTTGTGGCACCCCACAGGAAGCATTAGACGGCGTGAGACAAATCATGGAGGATAAACAATTCGGTACAGCAGGAGATCGGCTTGTTATTGAAGAGTTCATGACGGGTCGAGAAGTGTCCGTGTTAGCATTCTGCGACGGAACCCATATTGCTCCAATGACAAGTGCACAGGATCATAAGAGAGCAAAGGATGGGGATCAGGGACTAAACACCGGAGGAATGGGTACCTTCTCACCTAGTCCGTTCTATACAGAGGAGGTCGATGAGTTCTGTAAGAAGAACATATATCAACCTACGATGGATGCAATGAAGGCAGAGGGCAGAGAATTCAAAGGAATATTATTTGTAGGCCTCATGTTGACCCAGGATGGACCTAAGGTATTAGAATATAATGCTCGATTTGGAGATCCGGAGACCCAGGTTGTGCTTCCTCGTATGAAAAATGATCTTATAGAAGTATTTGAGGCTTGTATTGATGGAACCCTTGATCAAATCCAACTGGAATTTGAGGACAATGCGGCGGTATGCGTTATTCTTGCCTCACAGGGTTATCCCGAAAGCTATGAAAAAGGGCTTCCCATCAAAGGTCTGAAAAACTTTGAGGGTAAGGAAGATTATTTTGTTTTCCATGCCGGAACGAAAAAATCTTCAGAAGAGATTCTTACCAATGGTGGGCGTGTACTAGGTATCACCGCTACCGGAAAGGATTTAAAGGAAGCAAGAAAGAAGGCCTATGAAGCAGTCACATGGGTCGAGTTTTCTAATAAATATATGAGGAATGATATCGGTAAAGCTATTGATGAAGCATAGATGATTTAGAGCAGTCGCTTTTATGAAGTGAAGCAATAAAAGATAGTTTGTATTAAATGATAAAATAAGTACGAAGAACAAGTATTATAATATTGAATGTTACTAAAAATGGGAGATGGATTCTATGAATTAGCTCCCATTTTATTTATTCCAAATGGCATAAAATTACAATATGTCTAATTATTAACGCAAGGAATTTGCGAAATTCACAACAGTGTAATGTATAAATATAAAGAAAACATATAATAAATGCATAATTGTTCAACTGCGTAATAATTGCATTTTATGGGAAAAAGGTACTAAAAAGCGTGTCAAAAATTCACTAAATGTGATGATATAGGAAAAAATATCATTGAATTATCAGAATTCATGTAGTATAATGAGGAAAATAATTTGCTAATTATGCAAAATTAGTAATTTATATGGCTAGAACGATTTACGTGAATGACAAGCAAAATAAGTGGCATATGGAGGATGTTGTTATGAACAGATTAAAGGTATATCATAAAATAGTAGTTTTATCAGCGATATTGTTGATGTTTTCAATACTCATCGGTGGGTTGGCTTTATATAATTTTTTAAAAACAAATCAGCTGATAGAGTCAATATACAATAATAATCTAATGGCGGTGGAAACAATAAATGACGTTCGTGCTCAAGCAAGAGCAAATGAAGGAAATGTACTCTACATACTGAATTATACGGATCAGGATGTGACAAAGGTAAAAATAGATGATATCAAAACAAGAGCAGTGAAGATTGATTCAGATCTTGAAAGATTCGAAGGAACGATTGAGGGCGATTCCAAAGCGATGGAATTACTGACGTCGATAAAGCAAGACATAGCCAAGATGAGAGATGTTCGTGGTCAGGTAATTAAAGATATTGAAGCTGGTAATCTGGACGAAGCAAGTAGCTACTATCATGATAATATGGAGATAATGGAAGCTTATCAGCAAGAGCTGATTGAGTTGTCAAATTATATCATGAGTGAAGCAAAAAGTACCTATGTTAGTAGTATGAAAGATCAAGAAGTCTCACTAACATATATTTGTGCTATTATTGCAGCAGCTCTACTGGCGGGAATTATCATTTCTATTGTGTTGGGTCGTAAGATATCAAAGCCACTGGAAGCAGCAGTAGAACATCTTAAGGTGATCAGCAGTGGAGACTTTACCAAAAAGGTGCCTGAAAAATATCTGAGTTTAGGGGATGAGATCGGAGATATTTCCAGGGCGCTTATGGATATGAGTGATTCTATAAAGAATATAATTCTGAATGTGAAAAATGAAGCAATGATTACAGAACAAAGTGTAACACAGGTGGAGTATTATTTAGATGATTTAAACCTGCAAATCGAGGATATCTCTGCTGTAACAGAGGAATTGTCAGCAAGCATGGAGGAAACAGCAGCATCAACACAGCAGATGCTGGCAACCTCCGGCGAGGTTGAAAACGCGGTTGAAGTAATCGCCAGAAAAGCGGAGTCAGGAGCAGAAACTGCCGGAAATATCAGCAATCGCGCAGAGGATCTAAAACAACAGTCCCGTGAATCAAGAGAAACTACCATCAGCATGTACCGTGAAACTCAGAGTAAATTACTTGCGGCCATTGATCACGCTAAAGAGGTGGAAAAGATAGATGTTCTTTCCAAAGCAATTATGCAAATCACAGAAGAAACCAATCTTCTTGCGTTGAATGCTGCCATAGAAGCAGCTAGAAGCGGTGAGGCGGGAAAAGGCTTTGCCGTTGTGGCAGCACAGATAAAAAAATTAGCGGAAGATTCAAAAAAGACAACTGCTGAGATTCAAAATATAACACAAACCGTGGTATCTTCAGTAGATAATCTAGCCTTAGGCTCTGGATCTCTCTTGAGCTTTATCGATCAGAAAGTCATTTCTGATTATCGACTGATGGAGAACGCGGGGAAACAATACAGTGAGGACGCAGGCTGCGTGGATGATCTTGTAACAGACTTTAGCGCAACCTCTAGGGAGCTACTTGATTCTATGAAGGACATCGTAAAAACGATAAATCAAATTGGCACTGCTACAAATGAAGGAGCAATAGGAACCTCATCGATTGCTGAAAAGAGTTCGGTTGTTGTACAAAAATCCTCTGATGTGCAAAAATTGTCTGCTACTTCCAAGGAGAGCGCAGAAAGATTGCAGAAGCTGGTGTCCGGATTCGTCATATAATTACATAATAGCTAATATTAGAATCTAGCTTAAGGCATGGGAAGATTGTTCCCATGCCTTTTTATGGTTCATTTGTTCTATGCTTACCAAAGAATAAATATCAAAAAATGGGGGAATATGCCACATAAGTGCCATACTTCCTACTTAGAATGTCAGTAAATAGAAGAAAATAATACATTTGGAAGACTATCCTTATATAGGAGGTTCTGAATACTTTTGAATTGAAAAGAAGCAGGGCAAGGTGCTTCGGGATTTGCGCTTTTTAGGAAAGGGGTTTGTAATGAAGAAACGGTACTTAAAAAAATGGCTCATTGTTCTCTTGATTTTCTCGATCATTATTCCTCAGCAGTTAATAGGGAATTCAAATAAAGCTTTGGCAGCTCAAACGGGAACCGTAACTGCAACAACACTAAATGTTAGATCAAAAGCCTCTACAACGGCAAGTAAAGTTCAATTAAATGGAACGGATGTATATCTAGTGAAAGGCAATACAGTAAATATAACCAGTACAGAAGGGGATTTCTATTACATCTCACTCAAATTTAACGGAAAAACGGTAAATGGTTATGTTCATAAGGATTATATTACACTAGCAGGAGGGACGGTAGCAACACCAACGCCGAACCCGACGACAAAGCCGACCCCAACTCCAAAACCGACATCAAAGCCAACATCAAAACCAACGGTAACACCAACACCTACAAAGGCTCCATCCTCAGGTACATCGACAGCGATAACGAAAACGGTTCAGATTAAGGCGACGGTAAACGCATCAACCCTGAATGTCAGAAGCGGCCCAGGTACCAGTTATGGTAAGGTTGCCGGTCTCGTAAAAGGCAATTCGGTTACTGTGCTTAGTGAAAAAGTGACAGCAGATAAAAAAAAGTGGTATGGAATATCCTTCGTATCAAATAAAAAAACGTTAACGGGCTATGTTGACAGTACTTTTCTTAATTTAACCTATGGCAGCGGAATAAAAGCAGAAGTGTCTGCAAGTGCTTTAAATATTAGATCCACAGCCGGAAGTAAGGCATCCTATCTTAAATATACGAACGGTAATATCGTTCGATTGGGAAAGGATAAAGCAGTTACTATCGTGGGAGAAACTACAATATCCGGTGAGAAGTGGCTGAAGCTTTCCTTTGTCACCTATGGTGTAAAGCGGACAGGATATGCTCCAGCGAATCAGATTGATTTTCTTGCTACGGTAGCGGCAACACCTACTCCTACAAAAAAGCCTACAGCTACCCCGACGCCAACCAAAAAGCCAACGACGGCACCGACTCCAACGAATAAACTGACAGTAACCCCGACCCCGACCAAAAAGCCAACGGTTGCCCCCACGAAGGCACCTACAGCTACCCCGAAGGTAACGGTTACTCCTACTACCAAACCTTCGGATCAACCGGCAATTACTCCCTCAAAAACAATTATTAACCAGGGCGGTCTTGAGATGAGATCGGTAATTACCTACAATAATATTTTAGGATCGGTTCGAGGATTGATATGTAATTCTTATTATATAAGCGTATTTAACGGCGTAACGAATAATATCACCAATCTGATTGGTTCCGACTCTCAGGCTGTACAGCTTCAAAGCGGACAGGAGGTTATAGTAACAGAAGCTTATACCTTATCAGGTTTGATCTATTACAAAGTATATTTTTGGTACAATGGCATCATAAATTCTGGATATGTGCAGGCGGATTATGTATACATAAGCAATATAACACCAGAGGTTGCACCAAGTACTACGCCAACGGTTACAACACAACCTACTCCAACAGGTACAAGTAATCTAAGTTATACAGAGCAGTTAAGGAGCCTGGGTTTCCCGGATAGCTATATTCCGGCACTGGTACAGTTACATAGTCAATATCCGAAGTGGGAATTTAAACCCTATCAAACAGGACTCGATTGGAATGCGGTAATCGCGGCTCAAAGCGTTCCTGGCAAGAATTTAATACCCAACTCCAGAAGTGTGGAATGGAAGTCTTTCGCTAGCGGAGCCTACGATTGGAAAACAGATGTTTTTACTGTATATGATGGTACCACTTGGGTAACAGCATCTCAAGAAGCGATAGAATACTACATGGATCCTAGAAATTTCCTAACTGCAAATGGAATCTTCCAATATGAATTGTTGAAATACCAGAGTGGTTATCAAAATGTATCCGGTGTTGAAAATATTTTAAAGGGTACAGCTCTCTGCAATTCATACTACACCTACATAGATGACACAGGAGTTACAAACACGTATACTTATGGTGAAACCTTTGTGAAAGCAGCAGAATATTCCGGAGTCAGCCCATATCATTTGGCGTCCCGTGTAAAGCAGGAGGTTGTAACCGGCTCCACAACACTAAGCGGAAGCGTAACAGGAAAGTATGCGGGTTATGAAGGCTATTATAACTTTTATAACATTGGTGCCTCCGATAGTGCAGGCGGTGGTGCAATTACGAATGGTTTAAAATATGCAAAGAGTGGCAGCACGAATGCCGCGACAAATGCATTATATATGATACCTTGGACAAACCCTTACAAATCCATTGTGGGCGGATCCAGTTTTATCGGAGGTAGTTATATTAATCGTGGACAGGATACCATTTATCTTCAAAAATTTAATGTAACAACAACTTCGACCCATTATCATCAATACATGTCAAATGTCGAGGCGCCTTATGCAGAAGCAAAGAAAGTATTAACCGCATATAATGGAATGTCAGATTCACCAATCATATTCTCCATTCCTGTATATAACAATATGCCGTCATCTGCTGCTTCACTTCCGACAACTGCATTTAATCCGAATAATCGTATGAAGAGCTTGCAGGTGCTGGATGCTTCAGGTATATCACTTTTGCTGACGCCAACCTTTAGCCAGACAGAGTTTAACTATTATATAATGGTTGAAAATAGTGTTAGCAGCGTTCAAATCAAGGCAGCAGCAGTTAGCAAGAAGGCTACTGTAATGAATGGAACTGGAACTGTTGCATTAAATGTCGGTACGAATGTAATAACAATTCCGGTAATTGCAGAAAATGGAGATATCGCGAATTATAATGTAACAATAGTCAGAGCACAATAAGCCTTATCCATCAAATGATGAAAGCAGGCCTAAGAATTCGATGGGATAATAATATCCGGCCGCAGGCATATTCACCTGACGGCCGGATTCTGATTATAAAAAAATACTGCAACGATCCATAATAAAATATGAAATGGAGAACATACTCATGAAAAAGAGAAAAATGTTGGAACTGAGTTTATTATTATTTATTATATTTGCTGGAAGCTTTCTATTTCCAAAGACCAGTCAGGCTGCCAGCGCAGATGTAGAAATTAGTGCTGATAAAGTTGATATTACAGTGGGAGATAATATATTTGTTTACGTAAATGTTAATTCCAGCAGTTATTTCGGTGATTTTGAAGCAAATTTAACCTACGATGACAGCATCCTGGATTATGCAGGCGGATCATCTGTTGTAAAAGGAAGCAGCGGTTTTTTAAAAATATCTGATATGAATGTATTAGATGGAGATAAATCCAGAAAATATACATTGAAGTTCGAAGCACTAAAAGTAGGAATCACAGATCTTCAGTTCAGTGGTGCTGTTATGGTGTATGATATTAACACAGGAAATGGTATGTCCGTATCCAGTAATAAATTAACTTTAAACGTAAAAGCACCGGCAACTGCATCCACAAATGCCAAATTGAAAACATTAAAAACAAGTCCGGTGGATATAACTCCAGCCTTTGCTCCTGATGTTCATGAGTATGAGGCAAATGTAAGTTATGATATAGAGCAATTAATCATAACAGCTCTTCCGGAGGATTCCAAAGCCACAGTATCAATCTCCGGTGATGATGCTTTAGCAGAGGGCGATAATAAAGTTGTAATATCTGTATTAGCTGAATCAGGAGATGTCATAGAATATACTATTAATGTATTTAAGGATTTAGATCCAACAAATGGTACGACTGATAATGAGGAAATAACACCTATTCCTACACAGAGTTCCTTTGAAGTAATTACAGTAAATGGGGAAAAGTATGCAATATACAGCGGACGATATCTGATATTAGAGCCGGATAGCGGGGTTGTAATACCGGATGGTTATAAACAGGCCACCTTGATTTTATCAGATACTGAGATAACTGCTTTTGTACCGGAAGATAATGAGGCAAGTGACTTCCTTTTGATCTATGCAGAGAATGAATTTGGTGAAACAGATTTTTATCAGTATGATCGAATCGAGAGGACACTACAAAGGTTTAATCCTAAGGAAGCGGTCATTGATACTCCTACGAACTCAGATTCTTCACAGGAAGATTCTCTAAAGCAGAGTGAAGAGAAACTGAAAAAGGCTGTTCTTGTAATTGGTATTCTGGGAACCATTTGCGGTCTGCTAATTTTCGCAACGATTGGATTACTGCTCAAATTAAGAAACAACAAAAAAGGCGACCTTAGATAATAAACATAAAAACTTAGGTAATAATCAAAAAGAAGAACCTAAGGTAATAAACAAAAAAAGACCTTAGGGAATGCCACTTGACAATTTAAATATACTTGTTATACTGAATATATAACAGGTATAACGTGATATAATAAAATATATCACCCCCATTAAAACTAAGTACCAATTACAGATTTAAGTATTAGAATGAGGTGTATCCTTATGTTTGTTCAAATTGATTTTAATAGTGACGAAGCAATCTATATCCAGCTTAGGAATCAAATTATATACGGAATAGCCACATCACAGCTGCAGGAGGGCGAGAATTTGCCTTCTGTTCGTGATCTGGCGGAGCATATCGGAATTAATATGCATACCGTAAATAAGGCATACACAATGCTGAAACAAGAGGGATACTTAAGGCTTGATCGCAGAAAAGGTGCAGTAATTGCAATAGACATTAACAAATTACAGGCAATCAGGGAGATGCGTGAAGAACTTAGAGTTATTCTCGCAAAAGCCTTTTGCAAAAACATCAGCTGCGAGGAGGCACACGAGATCGTTAACGATATCTTTAGTGAATTTGAAAGGGGGTAATGACCATGTTATGTGATAGATGCCAGAAAAGAGATGCAAAGATACTTTATACTGAAATTATAAACGGCGCAAAAAAGGAACAGCATCTTTGCGAGGAATGTGCAACCGACTATACATCTTTTCAAATGGAGAAGCCGTTAATGAACAGTGAATTGACCCTGGGTGATTTACTTTCAACCTTGCTCGATACCTACAGTAGCGCAGGTGTGAAAAAGCCTGATGCAGACCCCCAAGCTTTAACCTGTGACGGATGTGGTATGACCTATGAAGAGTTTGTAGGAAAAGGGCGTTTTGGATGTGCCAGCTGTTATCAAAGCTTTCATAGTCAATTAGGTAAGACCTTAAAAGGAATTCAAGGCTCGGATGTGCATACTGGCAAGCGGCCGAAAGGCTTAACGGCCACAACCCAGACCGGAAGGACGAAGCTTGATATCTCAGAGATTGAGATGCTGTCTATCAGGCTGCAAGAGGCAATCGAAAAAGAAGAGTTTGAGGAGGCTGCCAGACTTCGTGATATCATTAAACAGATGAAGAAAGAGGAGGAGACGAACAATGCTTAAATGGTATGAGCAAATGGTTCCGGACAGCGACGTAGTAATCTCCAGCCGTGTTAGGCTTGCACGAAATCTTGCGACCTATCCCTTTGCTTCTAAGATAACCGATGAGCAGGCACGCGCCTTAGTCGAAGAGGTTAAAGAAATAAATGCCTCTCTCTCAGAAAAAGAGAATAAAAAGTACTACGCCTGTAATATAAGTACCTTAAGTGATATTGATAAGATTGCCATGGTGGAACGTCATATTGTAAGTCCTCTTCTTGCAGAGAAGGAGCAGGCTACCGGGCTCATATTATCGGAAGACGAAACCATCAGTATCATGATAAATGAAGAAGATCATGTGAGAATTCAAGCCATTGTTGGTGGGATGAATTTAGAACGGGCACATCTGGAAGCAGACCGGATTGATGATATCGCCTATGAGAAATTGCATTTTGCATATGATGAGAAATACGGCTATTTAACGTCCTGCCCTACAAACGCAGGAACGGGAATTAGGGCTTCCTGCATGGTA
This sequence comes from Herbinix sp., assembly GCA_029239235.1. Lineage (GTDB taxonomy): Bacteria > Bacillota > Clostridia > Lachnospirales > Lachnospiraceae > Mobilitalea. The sequence continues at coordinate 5,895 of JAQZBD010000065.1, read as the reverse complement.
TTTCTGCCAGCACTCAGCTCAGCCAGAATGATACAAAAATTGATTGAAGAGGTCGGCAAATACGGTGTAACCATCCGAGGAATTTATGGTGAGGGGACAAAAAGCTTAGGCAGTATTTATCAGATTTCTAATCAGAAAACAATGGGCAATTCTGAAAGTGAGATTATAGAGAATTTAAAACGAATTGTATTTCAGGTAGTGAAACAGGAGCGTAAGCGTCGCGAATATATGCTATCGGTCAACGCAGATGAAATTGAGGATCAGGTATACCGCTCCTTCGGAGTCTTAAAATATGCCAGACAGATTTCATCGGAGGACGCCATGACGCTGCTGTCCCAATTAAAGTTTGGAAAGGATTGCGGATTAATAAAATTCGATCGTGAATTCAATATCCACAAGCTGATGATGGGAGTTCAGCCGGGCAGCCTGCAATGGACTCTTGGTAAAAATGTCGGAAGCTTGACCAGAGATCAAGCAAGAGCTGAATATATTCGAAAAGAACTACCTAAAATTATTATTAATGCATGACATTTGAATCCATTGGGTTTCATTTGTAAATGCAAAACAGTTGAACCATATTGATTCAAAGGTAGATGGAAGACAATTGAACCATTGGATTTATTTAAAGACGGGTAATTAAAGTACTCTCAGCAAGAATGGAGGACACAAATATGATGTATGATAAATTTACAGAAAACGCAAAAAGTGCCATAAATCTGGCAAAAGAAGTAGCTTATCGCTTATCTCACAATTATATTGGAACGGAGCACCTATTAATAGGATTAATGGAAGTGGATGGCGTTGCTTCTAAGATTTTAGAAGAGAACGGTGTAACCGTAGAGAAAGTATTAGAGTTAGTAAACCAATTAATCGCTCCAAACAGCGGAGTGGAGATGATGGATGCCGGAAGCTTTACACCCAGATCCAAGAGAATTCTGGATCAGAGCTATAAGGAAGCAGCAAAGTTAAAAGCTCAGTTAGTGGGCACGGAGCACATTTTAATTGCACTCATTAAGGAATCTGATTGTATTGCTGTTCGATTATTAAATACCTTGGGAGTTAATATCCAAAAGGTGTATATTGATATTTTAACAGCTTCAGGTGTGGATGTCAGTGCCGCAAAGAGTGATTATGCTCCTCCGGCGAAAGGAAAGCAGAAAGGGAAAACCTCTGCAACACCTACGCTTGACCAGTATAGCCGTGATTTGACAGAATATGCAAGAGAAGGAAAGTTGGATCCTGTCATCGGAAGAGAGCAGGAGATACAGCGAGTAGTTCAGATCTTAAGCAGAAGAACCAAGAACAATCCCTGCCTTGTGGGTGAACCCGGTGTTGGTAAAACAGCAATTGCCGAAGGCCTGGCCTTAAAGATTATAGAAGGAAATATTCCCGATACAATTAAGGAAAAGAGAGTGGTTACACTGGATTTATCCGGTATGGTAGCAGGCAGTAAATATCGTGGTGAATTCGAGGAACGAATTAAGAAGGTTATCAGCGAAGTAATCTCGGATGGTAATGTGCTATTATTTATTGATGAGATTCATACCATCATCGGTGCCGGTGGTGCTGAGGGAGCAATCGATGCTTCGAATATTCTTAAACCTTCCCTGGCACGCGGTGAACTTCAGATTATTGGTGCCACAACCAGAGAAGAATATCGTAAATATATTGAAAAGGATGCTGCACTGGAGAGAAGATTCCAGCCGGTAGTAGTAGATGAGCCATCTGAGGATGAGGCAATTCAGATCTTATTTGGTCTGCGTGATAAATATGAAGCACATCACCAGGTACGCATTACAGATTCGGCTCTGGAAGCAGCAGTTAAGTTATCCAGCCGTTATATCAATGACCGTTATTTGCCGGATAAAGCTATCGACCTAATGGACGAAGCTGCTTCCAAGGTTCGTCTGAGCACCTATACCTCATCTCCGAAGATTAAGGATTTAGAGCAGGAGATTAAACGTCTGGAAGACGATAAAGAGAAAGCAATTAAGACCGAAGCCTATGAAAAGGCCGGTGAAATAAAGAAGCAACAGGAAGCAAAGCAGGAACAGTTAGAGAGAGAAAAGCTTTTGGATGAAAAAGAGCGTACAGAGAAGCAGTTAGTAGTTAGTGATAACGAAATTGCTGAAATTGTAGCGACCTGGACTAAGATTCCTGTGAAGAAGCTGGCAGAAGAAGAGACAGAGCGTCTAAAGAATCTGGAAAGCATACTTCATCAGAGAGTAATCGGTCAGGAAGAAGCGGTTACGGCAGTAGCAAAAGCAATCCGCCGTGGACGTGTCGGACTTAAGGATCCAAACAGACCAATTGGTTCCTTCCTGTTCTTAGGACCAACTGGTGTTGGTAAAACCGAGCTTTCCAAGGCATTAGCTGAGGCTATGTTCGGAAGTGAAAATTCCATTATTCGGGTTGACATGTCGGAGTATATGGAAAAGCATAGTATCAGTAAGCTCATTGGTTCACCTCCGGGGTATGTAGGATATGATGAAGGCGGACAGTTAAGTGAAAAGGTTCGTCAGAATCCATATTCTGTTATCCTGTTTGATGAGGTTGAGAAAGCACATCCGGATGTATTCAATATTTTACTTCAGGTATTGGACGACGGACATATTACGGATTCCCAAGGCAGAAAAGTCAGCTTTAAGAATACCATCATAATTATGACCTCCAACGCAGGTGCTCAAAATATTGTAGCACCTAAGCGCCTGGGCTTTGCTTCCGTTATAGATGAAACTGAGGATTATAAGAAGATGAAGGATGCAGTTATGGATGAGGTAAGGAAGATCTTTAAGCCTGAGTTCATTAACCGTATCGATGAAATTATAGTATTCCATTCCTTGACTAAGGATAATATTAAGAGCATTGTTTCTATTATGATTGCAACAATTGGTAAGAGAAGTAAGGCACAGATGAATATCTCAATCGAGACAACTCCTGAGGTAGTTGATCATCTGGCAGAGGCTGGCTTTGATCAGAAATACGGAGCAAGACCTTTACGCCGTGCAATTCAATCAAAGATAGAGGATAAACTGGCAGAGGAAATATTGTCAGGTACGATAAAAGAAGGTGACAACGTTCTTGTGGAATACCTGGATAATGAAATGGTATTACGTCCCATCAGTCCAGCAAAAGTTTCACAATAAAAGAATTTTTAAACATTCACTGTTCCTGTAATATACCAATAAGGTTAGAAATTAAGTAAGATAAAATCTACGAGGACGTGTCAGGGCACGCCCATATAGCCTATAATCTAGGAGGATCATATAATGGCAGTTGTTGAAGAGTTAATACGCAAAGAGAATGATGGGACAATTAGCTTCGGTAACTATACACTGAATGTTAAATCAAAGGTATCTGATTTTGAGCATCAAGGAGACCTATACAAGGTGAAAACCTTCCATGAAATCACAAAGCTTGAGAAGAATGGAATGTTTGTATATGAATCAGTACCGGGTACAGCTGTTTTTCATTTAGACTCCAAAGGTAATGATTTAAGCTTTGAAGTAAACGGAAATGACAATGCGCAAATAACATTGGAATTAGAAGCAGAAAAAGAGTATGAGATTTATAAGAACGACACCTGTCTTGGAAAAATGAAGACAAATCTTGGTGGAAAGCTGATACTTAGTTTAGATTTAGAAGAATCAAAGATGGATTATATAAAGGTGGTTAAACAGTAGGATGGCAAAAAACAAGACGGTGTTTTTCTGTAAAGAGTGTGGCTTTGAATCAGCGAAATGGTTAGGTCAGTGTCCGGGCTGTAAAGCGTGGGATAGCTTTACGGAGGAACCGGTCTTGAAAAAGAGCAATAAGCCAGCCGGTATAAAAGTAACCAGAGAGCCTGAATTATTGTCCAATATTAAAGCGGAAGCTGAGCTTAGGCTGTGTTCAGGAATAGAGGAATTAGACCGTGTACTGGGAGGCGGAATTGTAAAAGGAAGCCTCGTGCTGGTAGGCGGAGATCCCGGAATCGGTAAATCTACACTGCTGTTGCAGATGTGCAGAGAAATTGTAAATAAATCCAGGAAAGTTCTATATATATCAGGAGAAGAATCTTTAAGCCAGATTAAAATGAGGGCGGAGAGGCTCGGCGTATTTCACGGCGAGCTTCTCCTGCTATGTGAAACTAACCTGGAATTGATTGAAGATGCGATCGGTAAGCATAGCCCTGAGATTGTAATTATTGACTCCATCCAGACCATGTTTAAAGAAGAGGTATCATCATCACCCGGTAGTGTGAGTCAAGTCAGAGAGGCGACCAGTACCTTGATGCAGATTGCAAAGGGAATTGGTATCACAATTTTTATCATAGGTCATGTGACTAAAGAAGGTGTAGTAGCCGGGCCTAGGGTACTAGAACATATGGTGGATACGGTATTGTATTTTGAAGGTGACAATTATGCATCCTACCGCGTCCTCAGAGCAGTAAAGAACAGATTTGGCTCCACCAATGAAATAGGTGTATTTGAAATGCAGGGCACCGGACTGGTGGAGGTTAAAAACCCTTCTGAGTTCATGTTAAAAGGCAGACCGGAAGGCGAGCCGGGCTCAGTAGTAGCTGCATCCATTGAAGGGACAAGACCAATCTTAGTTGAGGTTCAAGCTTTAATTTGCAGAACGAATTTTAACATGCCAAGAAGAACAGCAGCCGGTACGGACTATAATCGAGTCAATTTATTAATGGCGGTTTTGGAAAAGAGAGCCGGAGTACAGTTGTCCGACTGCGATGCTTATGTGAATGTAGCCGGTGGCATGAGAATAACGGAACCAGCCCTTGATTTGGCGGTAACGACCGCTATCCTATCCAGCTATAAAAATATAGCACTTGATAATAAAACAGTTCTATTTGGTGAAGTTGGGCTTACAGGAGAAATAAGAGCCGTTAATATGGCAGAACATAGAGTGACGGAAGCTGCAAAGATGGGCTTTGAGGTATGTATTCTGCCTCAAGCGAATAAAGAACATATAAAAGCACCTGGAATTAAATTAATTGGTGTGAGGAACATCCAAGAGGTTATGGCTTTGCTTAGAAAGTAGCCTCCAGTAGAGAAGCATGTATTTTCACGAACTAAGAGCGAAATAATATGGAGAGATCCATTCAATATATATTTACAATCATAAGGACTGTAATTTTAAGCGAAAAGTATTGGGGGAATAATGTTCCGCTTTGGGAAGCGGATAGGAGGCACGGATGAGGAATAAGTTAAACGAAAAACTTTTGGTTCTGGCAAATGCACAGGAGCGTATGACGTATGTATCTGATATCATGGAGCAGTGGGATAATTCTCAGTTTAATGCAGAGAAGATAGCGTATGAATCCATTAATTTAGCCGATTCAGTATTGAACATGTCAAAGGAAGGCTACAGGCTGTCTTTACTGCTGGAAGAATGTTGTAAAGAGATGTCCATGGGAACCTCAGCTGATAAGTACCTTAGAATGACAGCATTTCTGGAGGAGATAAAAAGCCTCTTTCAAAATATCTCTGAAGCTACGACAGTAGAAAATGAAATTTGCCATCAAATGGAAGAGGAGATAGCTAACCAGAGAGAGTTGCAGGAGAATATAAAAAGTACTCTTTCTCAAATAGGAGAAAGCTTAGATGTATCAGTGGCGAGTACGGAATTGATACTTTCAGAATTATAAGTATAAAGGATATTTTTGATATTCTTGCGAAATATTCTTGACAATTAGAACAATTCATTGTAATATAGTAAAGTGCTTTGAAGCACAGTCGAATAAATCGGGATATGTCCAAGGATACAGTAATCGTTGTAGTTATATAGCGAATGATATCTGGTCATAAATATCCTTAAGATTTAGGGGAATCATACAGCGGCAGTATGACGGTCTCCAAAACCGTTCACGGGGGTTCGAATCCCTCTTCCCCTGCT
>JAQZBD010000308.1 GCA_029239235.1 Herbinix sp. | reverse complement strand
AATATAGGTACCCAGATTCACTGCACCAGTCTAAGAAAGTCATTTATCTCACCATCATAAAGTAAAAAGGTTTTATCGGGTTTTGCGGGGTTGCCACAGGAATGACAAAATATATGGTTATACAATGGGTATAAGAATTTAGTAAGGTGGTTAAAGGTAATTATGACAATGAAAGGAAATTCAGCAGATTTGGTTCAATGACCTGTATCAATTGTATGAAAAATAGTAGCAGTTTGTGAGTTTCGTAATCACCTATAGCTATAAATAATTATAGAAGGAGATGGGAATGAAGCATTTTAAAAAGATTCTTCTGTGTTTAATCGTATTGACGCTTACGGTTAATCTTACAACACCGGCATTTGTATTGGCTGCAAGTGGTAAATGCGGTGTTATCATAGGAGATAAATCAAATAATTATAAGCTGTATTCTAATCTGGTCATATTGTCACCGGCCAAGAATATTATGGTCAAAGCATATCATATTAGCAAGGCGTTGGGACTGTCCTACAGCTATGACAGCGCAAAGAACAAGCTTACTATAAAAAATCCGAATAATGGTAAGTACCTGGTATTTATTAGGGGAAGTAAGAATTACACCTATTATGACTCCAGTACAGCAGAGGGTGTAACAAAGACGGCTGTCTATAAGTTTTACTATGATGATTCGAGCAAATCCTATGTGATTCATATGTCCACCTTGAGTAATATTGTGGGTTATAATTATTATAGTGACATTAGCGATACCTATTATACTAATATGGGCTATGGAAGCCTGCTAAGCTTTAGCATTAATGGGTATAGCAAAACGGATATTCCAATTACAGAGGAATTGCTTAACTATTTAAATGCCAAGACATTTACTTCGAAATTAGAATTGCTTGATGCAATCAGGGTCAATTTTACGGCGAGAAAAACAGGGGTCAGCTTCAAGACAACCCGTGCAGTTATGAAGGATATTAATATGAACATTCTGAATGCCGTCTTGGACATAGATGATACCAATACGTCAAAGGATGCGGATTATTTGACATTATTGATTGATTCCTTAAAGCAGAACTGGTCCGTATCCTATAAAACTGTACGCTATTCCAATGGTACAGTGAAAACGGTTGAAACAGCAAACGATCCGGCAGTGCTTAAGCTTCAGGTACAATACGAGACTACGCTGGCGCAGGAGCGTATTGTGGATAGCAGGGTGGCAAGTATTATAAAAAGCCTGAACCTGAGTAAGGCAACTGATTATGAGAAGGTAAAAGCAATTCATGATTATATTATTAACCTGGCAAGCTATGATTTGACCTATCAAAGCTCCAGTGCCTATGATATTCTGATTAATAAAACCTCTGTCTGTGAGGGTTACGCCTTATCAGCCTATCGTCTGTTCACAGATGCAGGACTGGAGAGCCGTATCATAACGGGAGATGGGGACGGAGAGCGCCATGCCTGGAATATCGTAAAAGTGAATGGTCAATGGTATAATATTGATCTTACCTGGGACGATGCAGTTACGACGTCAGGAAAACAGGTGTTAAGATATACATATTTCTTAAAGAATGATAGGGATTTTAAACTGCATGACAGGGATGCAAAATTTAAGACGAGGGAATTCTTAACCAATTACCCAATTGCTGATGTTAGTTATGTAATGGAATAATAAGTTGTAGAAAAAGAAGATAGTTATCCTATTTAAATTATATTAGGATAGCTATCTTTTTTTACCTTTTTATCTGCTTTCAATACTTCTTAAGAAAATCTTTAGTTTTTTCTGAAGTAATCCTTTAGATTATTCCGTTATCATTGCTTAAGAACATAATAAAATCGGTAATCGGATTTGTAGGGATCTGCACAAACAAGGACGGATTATAAAATGCGGAAGAAAGAGGAATGGGAGATATGGACGTTCAATTACTGACTGACTACTTTTATCGTTATGGAGGCATCGTAATTTTTGTTATTGTATTTCTGGAGTATCTGAACCTGCCGGGTTTTCCGGCGGGTGTCGTAATGCCGTTAGCAGGAATATGGGCATCCAAGGGAGGAATCGGATTTGGATGGGCACTGCTGTTATCTGTATTAGCCGGACTTTGCGGAAGCTGGGTGCTCTACCTGCTGGGAAGGTATGGCGGTGATTTCGTACTAAAAAAATATATAAGTAAGCATCCCAAGCATCAGGAGTTAATAGAACGGATTATGGAACGACTTCGCAAGAGAGGGTATCTGGGCTTATTCTTCGGAAAATTAATCCCGATGTTTCGCACAGTCATTTCTATTCCTGCAGGGATCCGGTAGGCCATCAAAAAAATTGAAAGGCAGGTGTAACATGAGGATTGCAATGATGACAAATAATTATAAACCCTTTGTGGGGGGAGTTCCCATATCGATAGAACGGTTGGCGGCAAAGCTTAGAACACTAGGCCATGAGGTATATATCTTTGCCCCGAGCTATGATATGGAAGTTGAGGAGGAGTATGTGATAAGATATCATTCCTTAAAGCAGAAGCTGCGTAGGGAATTTATTATTCCGAACATCTTTGATCCAATGATCGAAGAAAAATTCAAAGAATTATCCTTTGATCTGATTCATGTACATCACCCAATGCTAATTGGTTATACGGCAGAATAATCAACAGCGGTGAGCGATTGGTAGCTGTTCATAACCGGAGGATTGTTAGCCGATGCAGCATGGTATTTGCTCCTTCTCTTAGTATGAAACAATACCTGATCGAACAAGGTATGAAATCGGATATTGAAGTTATACCGACAGGGATTCTTGAAGAAGAATTTGAATTTGATAAGGAGCGAGCGGCTCAGATTCGTAAAGAATTTGGCGGTGATGCAACCCATGTGTTCTGCACCGTATCAAGACTGGAAAAGGAGAAGAATATTGAATTCCTTCTTGATGGATTAAAATCCTTACGAGATCGCTGGGGAGATGATTTTCGCCTACTGATCATTGGAGAGGGAAGCAGAAAGCAATTGCTGGAGGAAAGAGCACGAGGTCTTGGCTTGGAACAGAATATTATATTCTGCGGTAATATTGAGCATACAGAGCTTAGCAATTATTACCACGCCTGCGACGTATTCCTGTTCGCTTCGACCTCGGAAACTCAGGGTATTGTACTGCTTGAGGCAATGGCGGCGGGTTTGCCCGTAGTAGCAGTAAAAGCAAGCGGTGTTCAGGATGTAGTTATAGACGGTCGAAACGGATTTATGACAAATCCGGAGACAATCCAATGGGCAGATAAACTGATGCAGGTTATTGAAAATAAAGAACTACGGGAACGGATGCAAAAGCATGCCTTGGAGGATGCAAAAGGATACCTGGCCTCCAATATCGCAAGGAAGGTTCAGCAGCATTATCAGAATATCTTGTATAACAGGAGGTTGGAGGAGGAATATGGATACCAGAATACTTACCCGATTACAAGCCGGATTATTTCTTACTTATCTGAAAATAATCTCAAGCACCGGTAAAATCGAGCTAAAAAACGGAGAAAAACTACAAGGTAATACGATGGCAGGCTACTGGCATGGCGACAGCTACTGTATGCAGCTGGTACTTCAAAAGATTTCAGCCAGGCAGGCGGGAATAAAGGTTATTGTAACCGCCGATAAACGAGGTGATGTCATTGAACGAATGTTAAACCGTTTCGGTGCAGAGGCCATACGTTTACCGGACGGGCTTAAAATGCGGCCTTTCTTCCGTGAACTGAAGGAGACCGGCAGAACCTCCAAGGAGCTTCTGGCAGCATCTTTGGACGGTCCTTTGGGACCGCTGCATGAACCAAAAAAGCTGTTATTTTTATTGGCCTCGGAAGCGGAAAAGGAAGTCGTATATCTACATTTTCATTACTCTCGTGTTCTTCGGCTAAAGAATCGATGGGACAGCTACGTAATTCCCTTGCCCTTTTCCAAGATCACCGCACAAGTAGAGTCCCTTGGAAGTATGAATAGGAGAAGAATTCAGGATTTTGATGCTATAAAAAATCAACTAATTTATTAGGGCAATAATATACTTGGAAAATATAGCAATAAATGTGTATAATGAAAGCTAAAAAAGTAAGCTGGCTTATTAAGCTGTAATGTCATACTGAGTCATGGCTGTTGGAGGTTATTATGGATTCATTTCATATACTTATAGTAGAGGATGATAAAGAAATTTTGGAGGGAATCGGTATATTTCTAAAAAATCAGGGCTATACCGTATTTAAGGCTTCAAATGGTGTGGAAGGCTTGGATGTGATTGAGAAAGAGGAGATCCATCTTGCAATCGTAGATATCATGATGCCAAGAATGAACGGAATTACGATGACGATGAAGCTGCGGGAAAAATATGAGTTCCCGGTAATTATGCTTACTGCAAAATCGGAAGAGATAGACAAGGTAACCGGGCTTAATATCGGGGCGGACGATTATGTTACAAAGCCTTTTGCACTGATGGAGCTCTTGGCCAGGGTGAACTCTCAGCTGAGACGTTATACCAGATACCGCAGTGTTCCGGATAGAAAAGAGGAGAATGTATATCTTTGCGGAGGGCTGGAGCTAAATGAAAATACAGTGCAGGTCAGCGTAGATGGCAGCCCCATTAAGATCACACCTCTGGAATTTAAAATACTGGCGCTCTTAATCAAGCATCCGGGGCAGGTATTCTCCTCCGATGAGATCTATGAAAAAGTATGGAATGAGCGGCCGGTCGGAACCGATACGATCATGGTTCACATCAGAAATATCCGTGAAAAAATAGAAATAGATTCAAAAAATCCAAAATATTTAAAGGTGGTGTGGGGAGTTGGATACAAAATTGAAAAGCAATAGTTCGAAGCATGTGGGCTTTATCGTAAGTATGCTGGCAATCATAAGTATTGCGGCCGGTATCTTGTTGTCCTATCAGCCGGTGCTTCATTACTCCAATCTTCTTTCGCAAAAGCTGCGGGCACAAAGAGAAGATGAGATAGAGGAACAAAAGGATTATTATAAACAGGAATTCTTGAAGGTATTGGAACGAAGTAATTTTGTTCTTTACTGGGATTTAGTGTACGGGAAAGATAATTCGAACATGCAGCCCACAGATGTATTCCTGCCGGATAGTATGAAGACTGTCCGCGAGGATGATGACAGGTATGACCAGAAGAAGGCTTTTCTCAGCGATTTTAATAATACAATCTATCGTTGGCAGAATTCATTCTATTCGGATACACTGGTGGACTATCCTAGCTTTGAATACTATGTACTTAATACCACTACCGGAAATCATCTGACAAATACCTATAATTCCATCGAGCGACTGCTTACAGTACCCGAGGAAGGCACCGGGACAAAGCAGCAATATCCGTTTTATCTGATATTTCAGTATGATGAAGACGGCTCTTTGCAGATACAGGATTATTCAGGTTTTAACGAAGAGCAGATTAATAATCTTTTGCTGAAGGAAAAGAATAGGGACATTATTAAAGAAGTTATGGACAGCAACTATTGGTATCAATATGGCATCCAGATTAATGCACCGGCAAATACGACATTTGTGTATGCCTCACAGTCAGAGGATTTTTTCTATACCAAAGGAACACTTCAGAACTCATTATCTGATCCTGTATGGGATTTTAGTGAAGGCGGATTTGAGTTTGTATGCATGTTAGCGGTTTTTCTAACGGCGCTTCTTGCACTATTGCTGCCGCTGGTGAAAAGTTGGGGGGTAGGTCATGGTTCTGTGAGCCGAGTTCCCTTTGAGTTTATTATTCTTGGTATAGTACTGCTTCCTCCTTTTTATGAGGGCTTACTATCGATGGCTTATGAGACGACAACCGCCTTCTTTATTACAAGTCCTAGTCAGACGATATTTTCCTCAAGCGTGATTCATTTACTGGATTATATTCTTAACGCTCTGATATGGATCGGGGTTCTGTCGATTATTTTTATATCTGTATTGTCTCTAAGGCAGGTCTATTTTCTTGGTCTGAGACGATATATAATAGAAAGAACCTTAACCGGAAGAATGTATCACTTCCTATCCGGCAAAATTAAAAAATTATTCATCAGTCTGGGCAATGTAGATTTAACGGATCAATCTAATAAGGCTATTTTAAAAGTTTTAACTGTGAATTTTGTTATACTTGTGATTCTTTGCAGTGTATGGGTAGTTGGAATAGCGGTACTTGTACCCTATAGCATTCTGCTGTTTTTTATCCTGAAAAGATATATGGATGATATTAAGAAAAAA